>CAHJWK010000003.1 GCA_903642275.1 Chitinophagaceae bacterium | reverse complement strand
ATCTCTTAAAATACTTATCACTCATCAATGATTCAATTCAAATTAGAGCATATTTCTATTGTTTCTTTGTCATGAAGTAATCCCAGGTTGTTTTTGAAATATCCGCAATTATTTTTTCATTTGTTTCAGCATTTTCTTTTGAACTTGAAACAAACACACTTATAAAAATTTTCTTTTGGTTTGGCAGCATAATAATTCCAACATCATTTGTTGCCGCAGTAACGCCACTACTATCCGTAAAAGAAGTTCCTGTTTTATGAGCCACTATTGCATTACGTGGTAATTGTGCTTTTAGTCTGTTAGCGCCGGTTGAAGTTTGAGTCATTATGTCCCACAAAAAATTATGGCTTTTTTTAGAAAGCAGTTTGTTTGAAAAAAAGTATTTTATTAGAAGTTTATTCATAGCCAAGGGCGTTGTCCAATTGGAAAATTGAGTATTTAAATCTTTATGCATTTCTTCTTCTGTCGCTTTAATGGAAACGTCTTCAATTTGATTTTGTCTTAAAAATTTTTCTGCAAAGTCTGGTCCTCCAAGTAGTCTTAATAAAATATCACAACCGTTATTGTCACTTTGCGATACCATATATTTTATAATTTCCCCAATAGGTAATATAGCTCCATTCGGATACTTTTCTCTGAGCGGGCTCCAGGTATTTGGTAGCAAATCTTTTTTTGTGATTACGATTTTTTGATTCCATGTAAACTTCCCTTTGTCAATTGCCGATAGCACAGCAAGTGCGATTGGAAACTTGTAAACACTTTGCATAGGTAAGTGTTCCCTGCCATTAATAGATAGACTATCGTTGCCGCTGTAAGCATTTATTGCAACGCCGATTTCAGCATTGTTTCCTTTTATACAATTTTGGATTTTTGCTTTTAAACTATCAAGCTGTGCGTTCGAGTGTATAATTGTTAAAAGCAGATATATAAATAAACTTATTATTCTTTTCATTGCGAGATAATATATCTTAAAAAGTCAAAGCATGTAGCTACCATTCCTGAATAATGATTCCAGTTTGTTTATCCATAATAGCAAATTCTTTTGCTCCCCATGGACGAAGTATAATTTGATTAAGATTCGGATGCAAGAACTTAGTATGAGACCAAGATATTTTTTCATAAACTTCTTCAATATCATTTGTTACAAGCCTAAATTCAGGATGATGTTCTTTTGCTAACTCTTTATTTTCAAAGAGGTTTATACGTAAACCATTTCTTTCAATAACACAAAAAGGAGCTTGAGATTTTAATTCATCATGTTCGATTTTAAAATCAAGGCAATCTATAAACAGCTTTAATGCATCGTTGATGTTTGCATAAAATATATTCGGAACCAACTTAGTAAAAGTCATAAGTAGTTACATGCTTTAAACTTTTTGGTGTCACCTTGTTGTGCAATAGGTGAAGGGCGATTTTTATGGAATAGATTTAAGCGCTCTGCCCGAAAGTTAATAAATTATTATCTGGGTCAAGCATGGCAAACTCTTTTTGCCGCCATGGTTTTATTTCTAAATGACCAGACGGATGTATCCGCAGGTTACTATTCAGCATTGATTGATAAAGGGAATCAATATCATCTGTACGTATATAAACCTGTCCATAGTTCTCTTTTGGTTCAAGCTCTTTAAACTCAAAGAAGTGAATCTGAATATTATCTTTTAGAACCATTAAGTAGCCTTCAAAGTCAGAGCTTCCTATTTCCTCAAAGCCTAATTTATTCACGTAAAAATCCTTGGTTATAGATTTATTACGCATCGGTAATTTCGGATTTACATCGGTTAACATAACAAATTAATTTGATTATTTATTTAGAATTTACCAGTATTTCCAATCTCTCAAAAGCAGAACCCCAACCGTTATAAAAGCCCATTTTTTCCTGTTGTTTGCTATACTCTTCCGTTGCATGAACAACATTAAAAGTGAAATTTGTCTGATCTCCTTCGGCTTCAAAAATCGCCTGTAATTCTACGCCTTCAGTCATTGGTTTAAAATCAGCCCTCGTAATAATTTTTTTAAACTCTTCTATTTCCAGATACTCGCCTTCCGAAATAAACTCCTTGCCATCAGGCATTGGCATTACAAATTTCCATTTTCCACCCACCTTAAAATCGTGATCAACTACCGTAAGCTTCATTCCTTTCGGCGCCCACCATTGAACAATATGTTCCGGCTTAATCCAAGCTTCCCAAACTAACTTAACCGGCGGATTAAAAACTTTATGTATTGTCAATGTACAATTCTTGGCATCATTTGATTTACTCATTTTTTATTTTTTATTTTTTGATGTAATTTGTTTTCGTCTTTCTAAAAAGTGTTAATCGCCCAATATGTTTTGACATGCATCAATAATGCAAAAGTCAAGAATTCTTTCTTAAGGTATGCTTGATTCAAATCAAGAAATTCAATAGGTAGCTCTTACACGACTTAATGTTTCCGGAGTAATTTTAAGATAGGATGCAATCATTTTAATTGGGAATGTTTGTATTATATATGGTTTAGCTTTTTGGATGTAATTATATTTTTGCGCTGGAGTTAGAAAATTATCAAAAAGAAATGTTCTGTGATTGTTTTGATTTAAAATTTTTCCTAATTGCAAAAAACTTTGTGATTGAGAAATTAAACTGTGAAAACTTATTAAGCTTAATTCAATGATTTCTGATTTTGTAAATGCTTTTATTACCGTTTGCGAAGGAGTTTGCTCAACAAGACTTTGGTGATTAAACATCCATTCATTTTGCAAATGCAGGTCAATAATACTTTCGGTCAATTCGTTACGCAGCGATTGGAAAAATGAACCTGCCAAAATATAATATACTGATTGGCAAACATTATTTTCTTTCAACAAAATATCGTTTTTACAAAAGGTTTTTGTTGTTAAGTGCTTTTCAAAAAGAGCGACATCGAAAGATGAAAATTTCCCTATATCGTTTAGAATTTCTTTAGTTGTCATATATTGTCTTGAATGAGAAGTTGTCAACATAATGGACAATGTTTTTTATTGGCAATGGCAGCATTTTGTTCGTCCGTCTGTTTCAGGAAGGTAAGTACTGTTGATAATTAAAACTTTCACCTTGATATCGGGAATACAAGGTTAGCGGTAGTTTTTTTAAGTTGTTGTGCCATAATCAAATTATGCTCTAATAAATTTATATTTGTCCAATCGCCATTCCTACGATAATACTTATTAACCTGCTAATTCATTTAATAAATCTTCTGCATTTCCAATTATTTTGTTATACTTTTTAAAGACCCATTTTGAAAAAAATAGTAATACAATATAACCGAAGCCAAAGGAGATTAAGAAAATATAACCGTTGTCTGTAATCTTGTTACTTCCGAACAGCCTTGTAGATACTAGTATCACTGCCACCAATAGCAAATGACTTAAAGTAAAATTTAGTTTTTGCAGTTTGCAAAAATTTATCTTTTGAATTGCAAAATCTTTCAATGTATCAGCATAAGATTTATTAATATCCGCCGACTTATACAATTGTTTAATGCTCAATAAGCTGATTGCAGGAAGAATTATTAAAAGTAATATTGAAATAACGCCGGCAATTTTAAAAGAGAGTGTATTCAAATTGTCGAACTTTAATAAAATTAAAATCGCAAAGCCAAAGCACACAATACTTCCCATCAATTCGGGTAACAGTATTTTTTTTAAACTTAAATAAAATTTTGTCTTGTTCATTTGATTAAACATTTTGAGGTTTAAATTTTGTTTTACTTCTACGTGCATATTTAGTTCGTTCCAGGTATATCTAAAATCGTCTAGTTCCATACTGATTATCGTTTAAGATTTGTTGTTTTAATTTTTCCTTTATTCGAGAAAGTTTTGTACCTACATTACTTACAGAGATACCTATCATCTGAGCTATTTCTTCATGGCTTTTATTTTCTAAGTAAAGAATTACAATTCCCTTATCGAGTAAACTTAGCTTGTTTAAATGTTGCTTAAATATTTGCCATCTTTCTTCAATTACACTATTATCAATTTCTGAAAAATCTAAAAACTGTTCATTTAATGGCACTGTCAAAACTTTTCTTTTTGCAGTTTTGAGATGATATATTGCAACATTAGTTGCAACCCTGTACATCCAGGTACTCAAAGCTGAATTTTGATTAAAAGTTTCAAATGATTTCCAAAGCTGACAGATAATTTCTTGAGCTAAGTCATTTCTATCTTCAGTGGTCTTGGTATAAATTGATGCGATTTTATAAATCAAGTTTTGACTTTCTTTGATTGCCTTTACAAATGCATCTTTTTTATCCACAAATGAATTTAAAAATTCGTCTTACTATATTAGTGTATAGTGTTTTCAAAAAATCACAGTTTAATAAAACTTTTTTTGGATCACTTTTTTGTATGTTACCGGAATATGTTGTTAAAAACGAATTGCTGATGTTGCATTCGCTTTCAAAGAACGTTTCCGCTTTAGGCGATTTAGGCTCGCAAATAAATTACTAACAGGATTATCGAAATCTAATAAAATAAATAGTCACAGTTGCGTTAAAAGTTTTTGCAAATTCCTCAACATTTCAGTAAGCTCTGTTAAGTCAAGTACATTGATGTTGTAATCACTTTTATACCTTGTATCAATGTAAGCCCTCTTCAAAAGATTGAACAACCGTTTATCTCTTTCTTTATCATGACCAAAGATAATTTCAGGCAACTGATAACAGACCATACAACAGTAGCGATAAAGCTTCTCAAGATTATGGGTTACAACTCGTAGGCTGGTTTTAAGCTGAAGGATGGTATGCAATGCTTGTTCAGCAGCCTGGTGCAGCATAAATGCACACATCTTGTTTTGTTCCCTGATGCGGTATAAATCAGCACCGGCTAAAAACTCTTCTACTTTGTTTAAGCCTGCGGTGTAAACAGCATTGTTTTCTTTTTGGATGGTGGCTTTATCTTTTGTTGTAATAGAAGGGTAGCTCGTTTCTTTTTCGCCATGAAGAAGAACGGCTTTTGAATACACTGCATGTGCAAACGTATCTCCTTCCGTTAACCACTCTTCAAAACGTTCTTCGCTTAATACAATGGCAGTCACCGGTATAAAATGCTGACAGTTGTTCTCAATGGTATCCTGCGCCTGGTTATGACCTTGCTCACTGTTTATAATTACTAAAAGATAGTAATGACCAACTTGCCTGCAACTGGGTGCATCCGGCATAAAGATGCTTTCTGTTCTCCTTGTTAATAATGTTGATCCAAGCAGGTATATCTTTACAACAGCACATGCTTTGAGTATAATTTCAACTAACTGTTGGTGCTGGTCTTTAAAGCTATCGGTTAAAAGGTTATACATGTTACTGACAATTTAGTTTGTTTAAAACTTATTTTTCACTTACCTACTTTGTATTCCACTTTACAATCTGTAAGCTTTGCTTGTACTTCATTCAGCCAGTTATCTTTTACATAGTCTTGTAAAGACAGGTAAAAACAATCAGCGGGTAATTGATTACTAAAATCAGGATGTAAGCTTTGTATGTAATCTTTAAATGTGTTTTCATATTGCTTATCTCTTTGCAGGAATACTTCTTTATTGTTTTTTTCAGCTAACCAGCCTGTTCCATCTAACAACGCATTAAACCTGCTGCTATCATCATATTCAATAAAGAGGTAAATCAGTATCCATTGTTCAAACGTGTGTATTCTTACAATCTTCTGCAACGGTTTTAGCTGGGTTGTTTTAATTGCAGCAGCTTCTTCATTTGCACTTAGATATTGTAGTGGGTATCTATCACTTAAAGCTTTTAAAAAGCCTTCCCTGAACGCTTTAAACTGCTGTTTGAATATGGTTATCCCGGTAGCTGTGTCTTTAAAATATTCCAGCAATGCTGCATCGGTTAATGAAGGCAGTAAGTAAAACTCATTCCTGCTGATTTGCTTAAGCAGCGTAAATGAGTGCTCATAATCTTTTTGCCTGATGACTTTTCTTTTTATAGTGATACCTGCTTTAAGTGTATAAAAATCTTCTTTCCCGGTAAGCATGAAGCTTAGCTGGGCATTATCCTGGTGCAATACGCAACCATGCATGTTTTGCTTATGGATTCTTTTACTCAGGTAACTAACCCGGTAAGAATGATAACAGTAGACAAACTGTTCCTTCATAATCAACGGATATGCTTTTTGCCATGAGTGAAACAACGCAACGAATTCAGGCAGTGCATCAGGATTCGATAATATCGTTGAAGGCAATGCCTGTATAATCTTATACATTTCAATGCAGGCTTCATTTAATAATCTTTGCTGTTCCCTACACTTTAAGCCAATAATGTCTTTGCCTGTTCTTATAAAGTCAGTAAAAGATTTTATAGCTGTACTGTCTTTAGTTGTCTTACCTGTAAAGGGTAACAATACAGGCAGATGATATTTCCTTTTAGAATAAACAACTGCATAACCAACAACAGTGCTTTTATCTGCTTCAGTTTTATAAAGGACTGCGGATGGAATGCCAAGCGAAAGAAAGTTGGTTAATGCCTGGACGGTATGCTCAGACGCTGAAAATAATTTGCCTATACCGGCTTTAGGTGTAATGCTTATTCCTTCACCGCCTTCTTCAACAGTGAAGTATTGTTTAAAAGCAATTGCCTGTTCAACCAGGCCGCCACTGCTAAACTGTTCAAAAATTCTATCTCCTTTACAGAGAACAAGTTTGTAAATGGTTTGGTAAGCATGTACACATAGTTTATGAACAAGTGTATTGCAGTTGCAGGTTATTTGCAGCATATCTTTTTCAACCTGCATCGCAATGCTATAAGATTCATCATTGCCGGTTGCAACCAGTTGGAGCATGCCGTCTTTTAAAGCAACAAACTTTATATCCGGCCAGTGAAACCGTTTACGTTTAAGGTCTTTATCAGTTGCATGTGCTTCAAGTGCTGCTGTACTTAATTTGTATTGACCTTCTTCGAATAAAAGGAGGTAAGACTCACTTGAATTTCTAAAAATGATGTCATCGTTACTGGATGGAGATGGTGATTGCATGGCGGCTGTTTTACATACAGTAAAGCAAGCCGCTGTCCTTCATGTATGCAACCAATCATAAATGTATAAAACAACAGAATGATGTATTTAACTGAACGAGCTTTATATTATCCGCGTATAATATAAAGTACCGCAAGAAGTGATACAATCAGCCAGCTGATAAAAAATATAACCAGGCTTAACAACGCTCTGAAGAAGGTGGCTAATTTTTTTCTGTTGTGAAAAAACTGGGTTAGTGACCATACCAGTAGTGCATATCCGATAACATCAGTGAAGCCGTCAATTTTTCTTAGTGCAGTTGTTTCGTTATACAGATAATATAATGGAAATACCGCAATGCGCAGCACAAGCCTTTGCGCTGTTAAAAAAGCATTCAGTACAAGATGCTCTGAAAAATTATAACCACTTTTTTTAAATGACAAGTATGTTCCAAGCGCATAAATTGGCAACTGAATAAGCGCAATAATTTCATAGTGTTCAATCACCCAATCATTCAATTTTCCAAGCTTGTTCTGAGCTTCTACAAAATCTTTCCCTGAACCTGAAAGCGAAATGGAATTAACCAGCATGTTTATATGAAAGTAGTGAAACAAAAACCCATACACTGTGGCTAAAATCAACACGAGAGAAACAGGTTTAAAATGCTGTACGCGTTTGCCCTGAATATATTCCCTGATTGAATGCCCTGGTCTTGTGAACAGTTCTTTTATGGTAAATAAAATACCTTTATCAAAATGAAAAAGCCCGTGCTGAACGTCATGCCACAGAAAGTGAAAATTGATAGTATGTTCCCCGGTGCTTTGCCCGCAATTGCTGCAATAATTTCCTTCAACGGGCATTCCGCAATTAGAACAAGTACCTGACATTAGTGATCAATGTTTATAACCTGAATTTAAAGCAATATAAAAGTAGTTTTCGTGGTAAAAAATTTAATCCGGTTGTCGCTTCTCATTTCCCGATGACCTTGACTGTGTTCATTGTTCTTTTGATACATATTGGCGAAAGCAAAGGCAGGCGAAAAGCATGTATCATTATGCACTATAATAATGATTACTTTACGCTTTATACTTTAATCTGACAGATAGATTAACATGAGCTTATACGTTTTGGTTATAGTGCTTACAGCTGCTGTTCTTCATGCAACATTGAACCTGCTCGCTAAAAAAACAAACGGCAAAACGCCTTTTATCTGGTTGCTGTATGCAATAAGTAACATACTTTATTTGCCTTTTTTGTTTTTTCACAAAGTCACTGACAGTATTGTGTATTCACAGGCGGCTTTATGGTTTTCTCTAAGCAGTGCGGTGCTGCACCTGGTATATTTTATTGTGCTGCAAAAAGGGTACAGAAGCGCTGATCTTTCGGTTGTGTACCCGCTTGCCCGTGGCTCAGGTCCTTTGTTTTCATCCATCGCTGCCATTTTGTTTTTACATGAAGCACTGAAGCTAACTTCTACACTCGGACTTTTCCTCATTATCGGCGGGGTACTTATTATAACCGGGTTAAGTTTTAATAAAGAAAATAACAGTAAAATAAAGACTGGAATGATTTACGGTGTACTGATTGGACAAACACCAGAAGCTGTTCTTGGCTGGACAAATGTTGCTAAGAATGGACATGAACTTGCGAACCATACATTATTTCATGCTTGTCCTGAAAAATTAGGTTGGAATAAATCAGTTGCAATTGAAACTTATACTGTTGATAATATTGACAGAAATTAAAACAGAGAACACCATTCTTGCTTTGTTAGACCCAAACAGAAAAGAAAGAAGTTTTGCTTTCCCTTGTAATAATTCATTCATCGGCGACACTGACTATACTGCTATTATAAAAAAACAAGGACTTGTAAAATACGGCAGAACAGGAGGAGACAGCAATAGTGTAATAACAAACTTTAAAAATTTAAATACAATGAAGGTTCCTGCCTGGCAAGTATGGACAGGAACAACATTAGAACAACTTATTTCATTTGCAAAAAAAGTAAAGAAAGCCGGTGGAATGGGTGTTTATCTATTTCATGGTGTTGGCGGACAAATCTTTCGGATTTCAAACGAAACGCATCGAGCGTTTTTGGAATATCTAACAGCGCATCAGGAAGATTATTGGGTTACTACTTTTTCAGAAGCAATGGACTTTGTAACTAGGCAATAATTTGCTCAACATAGAAGAAAAAGGCGATCGCACAACATGAATTGCTGCAAGCAGGGCTGACACGGTATATCAGCTATTTGCAAGCATCAGCAATGGCTCCGGCTCGACGTTCATGTTTAGCTTTGGTACTTAACTTCAACAACATATGTTAGACGGGCATTGATATTGGCCGGAAGTTGAATGAATTCCCTGCCTTTACAAATACCGAGCGGTTGGCTGCAAATTTTTCGGTCATTTGCATCATCCTTTGCTCACTAAATAACTGATTTAATTATTTTAAATTTGCCTTAATGCAGATTTTGGCAGTAGAATTATATTCAACATATGACAACTTCTTCCAATTCGTTTTCCGGAGGTTTGAGCATGAGTGAGAAAGCCATTCAGTGCCCCAAGTGCAGCGGCGAGATGGTGCAGGGGTTTATTATCGACTACCATGGGTCGAAATTTTCTCGTGTCAGCAACTGGGTCGAGGGAGCACCGGGTAAGCCGACCTGGTTTGGTACGAGTATTCCAGCTCCAGCGGAAAAGTGCATTCCAGTGGGTACCTTCCGGTGTTCGGTGTGTGGTTTCCTGGAGTCGTATGCGCACCCGGAATTTGCTGCGAAGTGACCAAGCTTGCAGACCTAAAGCGAACTTGTCGAACTGCGTTCTGGATAACCACAGCATATCTTCCTTGATATTCACACTTGGCTTCTTTGCTTCCACAAAAAATAGCCGCTTGCCGGCAGGCAAACGAAAGCTGTAATCGGGCGCTTTAGTAGCCGTGCCTACTTTAATCCTGTCTTCATGTATTACTTCGCGGTAAGCTTCTGCATAACCTTGTGAGTTATCAACATCCAGCCTAACCCTTTAAAGAAAGGGTCAGTCAAATTTCTGCGCACCGGCGTTTCGTTATAATCAGTTTTTTATAAGAAGTTAGTTGTTTTTCAAAACAGTTTACAAGGTTTTCAACTTCTTAATACGCTTCTTTAAAAGACATGCAATCAGTTAATATTTGAAATGAAGATAAGGAATTGGTGCATGATACTATTTGAGTTCTGGTTACGAAGTAGCATGTTTAAAGAACGCGGGTACTATAAGTGTATATAATGCAACAGATGCCTTGTTGCTATCAAAACAAATCCTCAACCGGATTTCATCAAAGATTACTTACAATGATTTTGAGTATTTTTGTAAGAATGTTTTCTTATGATGCCCAACAAAGAATTGAAGATATCATTGCAGGAAATGTCATCAAAGGGCAGCACGATCATTGCACAACAATCCGAAATCTCCTTTGCACAAGCTTTAGAGCAAGCAGAGAACTTAAAAAAGATTTCGAAGGTAAGCGGCGGATTAAAGAAGAACAGGCTGCATTCCTAGAGCACTACGCAGAACAAAACAATCTTTTAATACTTACTCCGGATAGTACGCTTCAAATCGTCAAAGGTGGTGAAGCGAAAGTCTTTTACGCTGAGGATAAGCGAAGCGTAATTAAGGCCGATGATTGAAGTTTTAATAACGTCTTAGATTATTTAAGTATAAGGCTTATTACATTAGTGTACAGATGAAGAAGCGATACAAAAAAGGCTGGCAAGGGTCTTCAGCAGCATTGAAAAATTGAAGAGACTTAGTGAATTATAACTGACAGGTTTAAATAATAGCTTTGTGCTGCCTGCTGTAAAAAAATCATATAATAATGACAGTACTTCTTATAATTGTTCTTTTCGTACTTGCAATACTCATTATAGTAAAAACTGCACATTTCTATAAGTGCATTAATCATAAAAAACCAGCTTACTGGTTTTATTTTGATAAAAGCAACATTATTAATTCCCGTAACGAACAGAGCAGGAAGACGAAACAAATTCAAAACCTTTTATCATTAATTCTGCTTATTGTATCTATAATGGCGGTGATAATTTTTATTATTGCGAGCAGACAGGCCTAACACAAACAGAGCCTTTACAACTTCTCTCTTAGATTCAATAGTTGCTGATAGTAATACCGGTGCTTCGACTAAACTAAGAAATAATTGTATCATGTCGTTTAACTTAAAGGGCTATAGCAGCCCTTCATCAGCGAATGAATAATATTCACTTTCACAACTGATAATTAAATGATCAATTACCTGCAAGTCCAAATACTTACCTGCTTCTTTAATTTTAAGCGTTAGTTCTTCATCTGCTTTACTTGGTTTTAAGTTACCGGATGGATGATTGTGACAAAGTATAATATTGCAGGCACCTGATTTAGTGCAGCTATAAAAACAATTTTAGGATCAACAACCGTTGCTGTCATACCGCCTGTTGATACTTCATAGATTCCTAACACTTTATTTGCCCTGTTTAAAAACAATACTTTGAACTGTTCAATCAATTCAATTTTGTTATCATCCCAGCTTTGTCTGAACAATTGATAAGCGTCTGATGAAGTGGTTACTTTAGGCCGATCTGAAGCCTTCACTTTCGATTTGTAAATAAGTTCAATTTCTGATACCTGCATCCATGCTGATGTGTTTGAAGTTTCCATAACAATGTTTTAAAGTTTTAAAAATTAATTATGGTACTTCTCCAGGCTTGTGTCAATCAAGTACAAGAGGCAAACGAATAAATGAAGGGATCGGGCGCAGGCACATCGCGTTTATGCGGGAAGCTCTTGTACGCTACAGCAGGCACAAGCCTAACTTTGTAGCAGGATTAATAAAAAAACAATAAATATTTCTGATTAAAGATTTCTGTAAGGATGAAAAATCATTAATGAATGTGGTTCTTCAATTGGCTTAGCTATTCTGATTTATCAATAGCCATCTTAATGGAAGTTAAAAGGAATGGGTTGATTGCGTTGCTTTGAATTAAGTCATACCAATTGCCTTCATCTGTTTGATACAACGTACAGATAGTATCACCGGAAGTATTTGTTTTGTGTACTGTAAATTGTTTCAAAGTTGCTTTTATAACACCCAAGAAGTTTTCGGCATTGTATGTTGAAATTGTATAGAAATACCTGTCTCCGTTCTCTAAGACTATCTCTCTTCTTTCCATGCGGTTTAAATTCTCTTGATTACAATGATACAATTATAGTTTAATCTATAAATACCGTTAATTAAGCTAATCACTTTACTGTATGACCCGCTTTAACCCTGAGTGCATCAACTTCTTTTTGCTTTTCATCAGCTTGCTGCTGCAGTTCCATTGTTTGTTTATTATCTTCTTCAATTCTGATTACATCATCACGCATCTTGGGATTTAAATGGTATAAACTGTCTGTTATAAATAAAAGTCTTTGCAACGTTTTATCATTATCAAGTTTTAAATAGCGGTATTTAGTATCACCGGCGATATAATTTTCTAGTTCGCTTTGTGTCGTGTACCACCCGGAACAAACAATACACAGAATTAAAAACAAGCCTGCAGTTATCCAGCTTAGTTTTGGAACATGATGGTAATGAGCAACTTCACTTTTTAGCGGTTGTTGTAGAATTGACGTTGCACGATTTAAATCGAAGGACAATTGTTTCACTTCTTTTTCAGGAAATGATATCTTTTGAATAGTATTTTCAACAGAACTTAATTGAGTGTGTAAATCTTTCAAGACATTAAGGTTTTCCGGTAAGTTTTCGATTTTCCCCCGGATAGCATCTATATCCATAGATTGCATACTCAGTTTTTCAATTATAGTGTTTAACAATAGTTCGCTCATAAAATGTTTATTTAAATTTTAAATATTAGGTTAATGCATGCCTCCAGTATACCGCTGACCTTTCTTTTTCTTCCTGTGTTGTTCTTTTAATAATTCACCTGATATCTGTTCATTGTTTTGTTCAGGATGCATAAGTATATCTATCAGTTTTGCTGTTTCATGAGACAATACTTTATCCGGCAGGTGCCGGTTGTTCCCGGTGATTAAACCTGAATTGATGTTTTTCTTTTCACCGGCATTTATCTTCAACATGTTTTTGGACAGGTCAACCTGCTGAACTTCTTTTTCAGCAACACCAAGCAATCTTTTCAAGCTGTTATAAGAAAAACTCCGGTCAATGCTGCTGCCTTTGATTATATAGTCCCCTAACCTGAAGGTGATACCCTGCACTTCGCTGGTTCCTCTTTTCAACTTGAACTGCATTTCTATCTGATGCTGCTTTAATATTCTTTCCAGTTCTTCCATTGTCCTGCACTGCGGCAATGCTTCTTTCATTGCCTGGTAAATGGCATATCGCTTATCCTGTTCACCTCTTAATGCCTGGAAATTTGTTAGCTCGAGATGCTTCTCTAATGCCGGCACCAGTTTGTATTTATTGGTTAGTGCCTGTGCTATCTTCTTTCCCTTTAATCCTAAGTAACTGTCAGAGATGACTTTTCCTTTATTGTTGACAAGGTTTGCAATAACATGCAGATGCAGGTGTTTCCGGTCTGTGTGTTTTGTAATAGCTACCTGAGTATCGGTAATGTTGAGCTGCTTTAAATATTCTTTTGTAATCTTTACCATCACTTCATCATTAACTATTTCACCGGGATAAAAACTTAAGGAACAGTGAAAGCATGCCTTTTCTTTTGCCGGTCGAAGTTGTTGCTGCAATATGAAGTCTTCAGCCATAAGCTTGAAGTCATGTCCTCTTACATCTTCTGCATATAAAACTTTTGCATCCTGCTTTGTTACAATGTACCGGCAGGCATGGTAGAAAGAATGGCCATGATATACTTTACTCAACATGGCGAATCCTGGTTAATAGTTTATCAATATCATTCCTGAACGTTTCAAAGTATTGCAGTGCTGAGAACAAACCTTCCTGGTGCGCTTTCTTTGCCAACTGGTTTATGTTGTTAGAGATGCCGATTAACTGGCGGACAAACTGTCTTTCTTCTTCACTTAATCTCGGTTTTACGCTGGCATTAACCGCAACTTCCCGGATGTAAGCTGATACTTTAATACCTGCTTCATTTGCTTTTGTCTGTACTATGAAGTATTCCGTTCTGCTGAATCGAACAGCCGTCCTCATGTCCTTCTTAACTGTTTTAGGCGGTCTTCCTGCTTTGATATGTCTTTCTTCTACCGTTTCCATTACACACTTCTTTTGAAAGCTTTATCTGCGTCTTATTCAATTCTTTTGCGACCACCGGGATGCAAAAGCAAGCGTGGTTAGTCGAACCGGGGCAATTATTGTTCGACAACTACACCGCTTGCCTTACTAACTTTTTAATTGTCTCCTTTCATCTTAGAGATAATTGCTGCAAGACGTAACCTGTAACTTCTGATAATCTGATTTCGTTATAGCCAGGCTGTTCACTTATAGAATCATGCGCCGACTAATTACTATAATAAAATCAACGTACTAATTTCCGAATAGCTAAACTTTTTATTGTACACGTTTGAAGTTTAATAATTAGATCGAACCTGTAGCTAAATCAAAAGATTTGAAATGAAGCACAAGAAGCATTTTATCTTACCGGCATCTTTGTCAGTCATAGCTTTTTCAATTTACCTGTTGATTGTTTTATTCACGGTTAAACACTTTGGTATTTTCAACACCATGCCTTCTGATGTTATCCTTCAAATCCATCCACAGACGGATGTTATAATCTGCAAGCTCCATCAGTTCTTCCGCTGATAACTTATGAGTATTAGATATTGAAGGTGTTGTTTTATCTGCCGTTTGTTCTGCCGTAAAAGAAAAAATATTTGGTGCATAACCTTCACCTATCTCAAGTGATTTGCCGATAGCAAAGCTGTTCCCGAAAAGTTTTATTTGCTTACCTGTACTTAAGACCAGTGTTCTTCTTTTAAACTCTGCCATAAAAGTGATTTATAATTCTTAAAAGATTGATTAGTGGATGCGATGATTGCTCTAATTACATTTTTGTTTTTCGACTTATTTGCAATTACACTATTGACTTAAAGAGAATGCTAAGACTCTTTTAGAGCTGGTAAAAGTTCTTGAATGTCCTGCCACAGAAAGTAAACCCTTGACTGGATTTTAAAGGGTTTAAGCTTGCCATGCTTCACCCAGTCATAAATGGTTGGCTTTGTAACCTGGAATAGTTTGCAGACTTCCGCAATTTTATAAAGTGGTTTATAGGTCAAGCCGGGCGTTTCAAAAGAAACCGAAGCTGGCTTTTTCGTTTCCGCATTGTTTACTTCTTCCCGAACAATTAGCCGGATGCTTTCCCAGAATTTTGTTGGTTCAATAGGAAATAAAATCGGTGTCGGCGTTGCCTCACTCCTCACTTGTTCTTGCATATTTTAAAATTTAGGGCTGCAACTTATTGAGGCGAGCAAGAAAAAGGAAGCTAAGTATACTTAAGTTTTGGCTTCTATTATTTCAGAGCGTATTCGTTGAGGTGTTATACCTCTGTTATAAAATACCAGAAGTTTAAAGGAGCCGCTTTAATTGCAAAGACTGTCTGACCATGTTCAGTTTGTGGTTTCTCTATTATTGTGAGATTTAATTTCTTTAGTGTTTAGACACTTCATGATTACAAAACCAGACGACCACCTGCAAAGGATTTATAAAATAGAAGTCTATATTCATAAAGCAATTGTGAACATAAAAATTTTATATTATTTTCTAAAAATAAACTTGTTGGATGCAGCCAATTATGAGTTGGAAAAACTTGTTTTAAATAGATTGTTTGGCTTGAAATAGATGTATTTTCTTTTCGCATCAATTATCCAGTTGAATCTTTTTAAAATATCCCCACCAATGACACTTATTTTTTGTGCTCCGATTGCTCCTTCAAAAAAGCCAACAGGTACTTTTGTCAATTGCAATGTGCCAATTCTGAATACCGTTAAAATTCCTTTTTTTGTAACAATGACATTACCGTAAGCATCCTGTAGCTTTTTTTCGCCAGTTATATTTATCTGTTTACCAATGTTGTTATCATTAACAAATTTACTGTCCAGTAAAACGTCGCCGGAATATCCTGAATGAATTAAAAACTGGTTTATATAATTGCCTTTTTCAGTTTGGCAGTCTGCCCTGATAAATAGTTCATCATTTTTTGATATCAACTGAAGCTTACTGTAATCTTTTATTGTATCGGGCATTTTTGTTTCAACGGTTAGTAAATTTTTATCAAAGTCAAGTTCCAGAACTTTATTTTTAAAAAGATTCAGTCCAAACTTTCCATCTGTTTCCTGCCCTGAGTTTTTATCCTTCCAGATTGTAACACTATCCCAAGTTTTGTTTGCTATTTGTAATGAATTATTTCTACTGAAATCTGAAGAGTTATTATTTCCACCCCAGCTTTTAACGCTGTCGGCAGTGCCATTAAAGTTTACGGTTTTCAGTTTAATTACTGCATCTTCAGTAATTGTAACATCGCTTGAAGCAGTATGAAGCATTAAATTAACGGTGTCTGAATTATTCAGTACCGCTTTTATTACAATATTGTTATAAGACGTTACATAAAAAGGGATAGTGTATTTGTTTTTTGTATTTATTGATTGTGTTTGTGCGCTTGTTGTTATGTACATCAATGCAAAAAGTCCGAAAGAAATTAAATTAAATTGTCGCATATTAATTTGTTGTTTTTCTTGTGGCCTACAACCCGCTAATGCATTTAGGCGTGCTAACAGCGCTGCTTCAGCCTCCGGCAATGCTTTTGTTTGTAACTGCTTTTCTTTGACTATAATACAAGTTTAAATCTATTGAACAAATCCAAAATAAAAATAAACCAAAGGTGATTTTCTGAACAACCGGTAAATAAATAATCAGTGCTTTTGAGTAATAGATGTAATTGTTCAATGCAACAAGCAGGAAATTTAAAAGACCAAAAACAAAAAGTTTTTTCCACCCAATTTTATTAAGTCCAATCAAAACACCAATGGTTGCAATAACGCCAAAACCAGAAGCAAGATTTGTAATTAAGTCGTGATTGATATTTGTGAATAATAGAAATCCTACAATCATGGCGAAGCTGCCGCAAACTCTAATCAGGATTGAAAGTTTTTTGTTAACCGTTACATATTTTGGAAACAAAAACCAAAACAAAATAAATGTCAGGCAAAGAATAAACATTGCAGTCATAGCAATTGGTTTTGCGGCATTAATTTGCTCGTTAACAGCTTGTTCATTTAATAAATTGCACCAGTAATTATTTAACCAGCTAAACCCGGTCGAGTTTTTGTCAACCTGTGAACCTCCCGGATAGAAAAGTGTTGCAATAAAATAGAGAATGGCAAAAACAAGTGTTCCAAAAATTGGTGCCAGCAATAAATTTTTTTTTGATGTAGTCACTTAAATTGTTTGCTTTTCTTACATCCTTTTATAAATATTGTTTGGCAAAAGCCTCATGATTACAGCAACTATTTTCCAACGTTTTGTAATATAAGCTATTTGCCTTTTCTTTTTAATTGCATTGTAAATCTGTTTGCTTGCTTTGTCAACAGGCGCAACCCAAAATTGTCCTTCTCCTTTTGCCATATCAGTGTCAACAAAACCGGGTCTTATGTCGGTTATAAATATTTGTGATTCTAGCTTTGTTGCTTTTTGTCTTAAACCTTCCAGGTAATTTATTTGAAACGCTTTAGTAGCATTATAAGCTGGTGCAATTCTGCTTCCACGAAGACCACCAATAGAACCTATTGCAACCAGATGTCCTGATTTTTGTTTCTCAAAATAATTGAAAGCCCAGTTTGCGATACAGGTAAAACCTGTTACATTAGTTTCTATTATTCGTTTTTCAATTTCAAAGTCAAGTCTTTCATTTAAGTCACCTGTTCCTGAACTAATTATCAGCAAATCAAGTCCGCCAAGTTCAGTTGTTAATATTTTTAAGTTTTCAGCAATTGATGTTGTATCGGTAATGTCAAATGTGTGGGTATAATATAAGTTTGGATTGTCTGATTTTAATTCGTTAAGTAATTCTTTGCGTCTGCCTGTTATACCAACCAAATAATTATTGCCAACTAAAATTTTAGCAAGCCCTTTTCCAATTCCTGATGTAGCGCCGATAACTATAGCTTTCCTCATTCAAATATGGTCTATTTAATTTAGAAGTCATTTTGCAATGACCGTTAGTAGCTCAATATCACTCGCACTGGAAGGATAAACCTTGGCAATCGGTAACTGAAACTAAATTAACGTTTTACTGCGAATCCAGCTAAGGCGAACAAGTTGTTACTTGCAAATGCTCACCGAATTTTCTTAAGCAAGAACTAATGCTAACAAGCGATACTATGGCTAATGTCATGCTTTTATCGGCTTTGCATAAAACAATACTTTATGAAGGCCGTTTTTACTCTATTCTTAAACTCTTCACCGGATTTGCGATGGCTGCTTTAATTGCTTTGATGCTTACTGTTATTAATGCAATTCCAAATGTTATCAGTGCTGCAAAAGCAAAAATCCACCAGCTTAATGTGGTTTTATAAGCAAAGTTTTGCAGCCATTTATTCATCGCCCAATAACCTGCAGGCAATGCAATAAAGGTTGCTATCAATACAGGCTTTAATAAATCTTTTGACAATAGTATAACGATGCTTTGTATTGATGCACCAACTACTTTTCTTACTCCGATTTCTTTAAAGCGTTTTGTTGCTGTGAAAGACGCAAGACCAAATAAACCGAGGCAGGCAACAAAAATGGCAAGTGCTGCGAACACAGATAAAATAGTTTGCTGACGTAAATCATTTTTATATAACTCATCAAACTTCTGTAGTAGGGCTTGATGTTGCTGCCACCTCACTAATGGCACCTGTATTAAGCAAATCATTTCTGAATGCATCGAACTGGTCTTGTATCGCTTTTGTATGAACATCAACTCTAAGCAATCCATTTCTGCTATAACCAACAGGACGGCTTTTTGCATACTCGACCTGGCGATATACCATTACCGTACCTGCAATTAACGCAATGGAAACTGTGAACTGTGTTACCACTAAAACTTTGCGTGGTAATGAAGCAAAGCGACCTGTTTTGAAAACGCCCTTTAAAACTTTCACAGGTTGAAATGACGATAAATATAAAGCCGGGTAACTGCCTGCAACCAAGCCGGTAATGATGCTAAAGGAAATACCGCATAGCCACACATAAATATTCAGCCAGGGCACACTCATTTTTTTATCAGCAAGATTATTAAAGAAGGGAAGTGATAGTTGAACAAGCCCTAACGCTAACACAAATGCAATAAAGCTAACCAGCAGTGACTCGCAAAAAAACTGGAGAACGAGCTGGCTGCGCAAAGAGCCAACAGTTTTCCGGATGCCTACTTCTTTTGCACGTTTTTCAGAAAGCGCTGTGCTAAGGTTCATGAAGTTGATGCAGGCAAGCAACAGTACGAATATGCCAATTAATGTAAACAGCTTTACATACTGTATTCTTCCGCCAACACTTTCACCATTTTTAAATTCAGAATACAAATGCCATTTACTCATAGGAAATAAAAACAGGGCAGGCTTGTACTGGTCGATTGGTTTTACAAACTTGCTATGTTCTGCTTTTATGTGTTTTATTTTAGCAGAAACTTTGTCGAAGTCTGTGTTGTCAGCCATCTGTACATATAGTTTCCATCCATTGTCATCCCATTCATGAGCAGAATTTTTTGTTTCCTGGTCTATGGTAGCAAATAGTTGCCAAGGCGCTAAGAATTTGATGTCACTAAAGGACGTGTTTTCTGAAAAATCTTTATACACTCCTGAAACTTTTACAGGCAGTGTATCATCCATCATAATAGTTTGACCGATTGCATTTTTATCACCAAATAAAGACTTTGAAAGAGATGACGATAGTAAAACAGAATGCATATTATTAAGTCCGTTACGACTGCCGGCAAGCATATTCATAGTAAACACTTTAGGTGCCTGCGGTTCTATAAAGTTTCCTTTGTTCACTATCTTCTTATCTCCAAAAGAAAAGATGTGGTCTTGTGTTGCCGTTGATAATATAATGTGCTTAAAATCGCTTCCATACTTTATGCGCAGCTCTTCTGCTACAGGAATAGGTAATGTTTCCTGTGTTTGATACTCATTATTAAGAGACTGGTTTTGCATTACCTGTGCAATGCTGTTGTAACTCTTAAACTCTTTATTAAAAGAAAATTCATTCCATATCCATAAACCAATCAGCATGGCAACCGCCATCCCTGCTGATAAACCAACAATGTTGATAAAAGAAAAAGCTTTCTTCTTTATCAAATTTCGCCATGCAGTTTTGAAATAATTTTTGAACATAGAAATTGATGATGATGTATGATTTATTATAATTAGATGAACACACCTTCGGCTTATGGCGTTTAAGCTTCAACGCGTATGCCAATGCTGAAACACCTGTACAGCAATACTTTTACAGAAATCTTAATAGTTTAGATTGTATCAAAAACGGACAATGAGTTGTACGGAAATACAGAAAAAATTTCTAAGAAGGCTCAATAATCTAAATAAGTTTTTGCACATTATTTATGAAGCCAGAACCGATAGGTAGCTCTACATCTCTTATCCAAATAGAAGTTTTATTCATTTTGGAAATATACTTTTTAGCAACAACATAAGAACGATGAATGCGCACAAATAACATAGTTGGCAGCAATGCTTCTGTTTCATTCATGGTAAGTCTCGAAATTATTTTTGTTTGCAGCAATACAAACTGCATATAGTTGCCTTTGCTTTCGGCATATAAGATATCATCCAGTTCAACACGTATTTGCTCCGTGCCTGTTTTAATATAAACATGACTTGCAGGTGTAGCATTGTTTTTATTCTTTAAGCTAAATTGTTTGTATGCTTTGTTGCAAGCTTTTAAAAATCTTGCCTGCGAAAATGGCTTTAGTAAATAATCGGTGGCATCCAATTCAAAGCTTTGAACAGCGTGTTCACTGTATGCCGTTGTAAATATAACCATTGGCGGATGTGATAAAGATTTAAGAAAATCAATTCCGCTGATGTCGGGCATTTTTATATCAAGAAAAATAAGGTCAACAGTATGTTGCTGCAAGTATTGAAATGCATCAAATGCATCGGTAAAATATGCGGCAATGTTTATAAAATTAATTTTTGAAGCAAGTGATTTTATTACATCCAGTGCAACAGGTTCATCATCTATAGCAACAGCAGTAAGCATGATTATTTTATTTTCTTCGCATATTTGATAATTCCCATTTGCAAAATTTTCATACCATTTACTTTACCGCTTGCGTCAACATTAAAAGTCACTTCAACTTCATTATCATGTTCATCATAAAAATGTACATTACTCAAAGGGAGCATAACAGAAGCCGGACCAGGATGTCCTTCACGCTGTGGCTGAGCAATTAATTTGTTAGTGTCTGCAGATATTTTTATCGTTAAATTCATCTCATCAATTTTATAAGTGCCAACATATTTCTTTAAAACGTCTTGTTTAATTGTAACAGGTACTCTTTTTACCGGAATGCCGTAAGGCTGATTATATAAGATGGCAAGCAATTTATTTGTTATATTCATTGCATCCGACGTTGAGCCGCTTTTATTGCTCAACAAAACAATGCAAACATCATCGCTTTCAATGCGTGCAAAATTACTCCCGAAACCAGTAATTGAGCCACTGTGCGACACCATCTTTTTGCCGAACACAGAATCAATCTGCCAGCCGTAACCATAATTACTCTTCGCACAAGCCGTATAAGCTTTCTGCATTAAATCCTCATTTACAATTTTGTAGTCCTGTAAACCCTGATGCCATTTATACATGTCTTCCACACTTGAATAAATTGAGCCGGCACCGAAAGGCACAGTCGAGTCAGTTATTACCGCACGTTGCTGCAATGTATCATTCAATATATCATAACCAACTGCTTTTTCATTGCTTGCAAGATGTGTAAAATCAAAGCCACTGTTGGTCATATTCAACGGCTGAAAAATATATTTACGCACTGCCTGCCAGTAACTCATGCTGCTTACTTTTTGAATGATGTATCCCAGCATTACATACCCTGAATTACTGTAATGCCAGTTAGTGCCAGGCATAAAATCAGGCTTTAATGTTTTAAGATAAGGTATCATCCTTTGCTCATCCGTTTCAATAATGGTTGTATCTTCTTCCGTAAAATTATGTAAGCCGGATGTGTGCGTCAATAGGTTCTCAATAGTTATGCTATCACCGTTCGGAAAGCCGCTGTAATACTTACTTAGCTTATCATTCAACGACATCTTATGCAGTTCAACCAGCTTCAAAATAACTGTTGCTGTAAACTGTTTTGTTACCGATGCAATTTGATAAACTGTGTTTTCGTCGTTCAGACTTTTATCGTCTGCATTCTTTATGCCATAACCTTTTTGCAATAAAATATTGCCATGCATGGCTACAAGCGCCGAACCATTAAACCTGTTTATATTGGCATAAGCTGTTACCAGTTCGTCTAACTTTTTCGCAGTTGAATCCTGTGCAAATAGAAATTTTGAAAGCACTGCTGCGCAAATAATTAATAATATCTTTTTCATATTGTTTTATGTAGTTTTTTTAAGAATAAGAATAGTTATTGAGTTACCCGTGTCTTTATAATTATAGTTCAATTAAAAGCTTTACAAAGAATTCTTTACCATCGCCGTTAACTGATATTTGAAACCTGTTTCCATAAATCAGTTTCAAGCGTTCCAACACATTTTTGTATCCGATGCCAGACCTTTCTTTTTCCGGGTCGCTATCTGTTTTTTCATGCATACTGTTATGCACTTCAAACAGGACGTTCTTTTCTGTGCATTCAAGGTTAATTTTTATCCATGATTTTTCTTTTAAGCTGATGCCATGCTTAAATGCATTTTCAACCAACGGTATCAACAGCATCGGTGCTATTTTATGATTACAGTTTTGTTCGCTGATATTGTCTTCAATAATTATATCAGGTGATGATTGTGTGCGCAGTTTTTGTAAAGCGATATAGTTCTTAAGGTATTCAATTTCTCTATCCATCTGAATAAAATCAAGATTGTTTTCATGCAGCATAAAGCGCATCATGTCACCTAACTTCTGAATACCGTTCGCTGTGCGTTCTGCATTTTCCTGCAAAGCACTACCATATAAAGTGTTGAGTACATTAAATAAAAAATGCGGATTTATTTGTGAGCGTAAAAACTGTAAATCTGCTTTTGATTTTACCAGTGCTGTTTCAACAACTCTTAACTGTAAAATCTTTCCCTTATTAGTTTTATAATACCACCAGGTAAGCGGTGTTGCGATAAATAGTTGTTCAACCCAGGCATATAAGAAAGTAACTGCACCTTGCCCACGTATGAAAAACATTAACGGAATGGAATAAACAAGAGAAGTAAATAATAAGCGTAAAATAATTTTTTTACTAAAGAAGGGTTCGTCTCCCTTCATCGGGAACAGCCAATACACGTTACTAATGTACATAGCAAACAAAGCAGGAATGTATAACGTAAGAAAAAGAAAAATCTGTGGCTTGTGTATAATATTAAATGCCTCTAAGAATATAATGGTACCCGTAAATAAGGATAAAAATGAAGTAACCTTATTGCAAATGGAAATGTTGTATAGCTTTTGCCGGGATGATATGCTTAACCGGATAATAATTTCTCTTAAGCAAACATATAAACCATAGAAAACAAGAAACATAGTTGCAGCAAAAAAACCCTGTGATAAATTTAATTGTGAGTCAGGAATATTTTTATTGAAGAAAATTGAAAAGCCGGGGTAATGAAACTGCCATTCGTAAGTGAAATAGGTTGCAGTACCTAATGCTGCTCCAAGTATAAAAATTATTACAGCAAGCTGTATAAAAAGCCAGCCATATTCTTTAATATATTTTCTTTGCCAGACTTGGTAATGAAATCTTTAAAAATGATATTGAAATCTTTGATGTGCCCGCGTCAAATTTCTTTGGAAACAAAAAGCGGGGAATTGTATAAAGATTAATCCAGAGATAAAAAAGATAAATAAGTGCAACAGACCCTATAACAGGAATGATTACATTCCTGTATAAATTAAACGGCACATGCATATCCCTGAACGCACCTGCATAACTCATGTCAATCATCTGTTGTGAAAGATGAGTCATATTCCACAAGTAACTTACCAGCAATATCACACCGGTTGCAGTTACCAAATTCATTTCATGTTGCCGCCATTTCACTTTCATAATCTTTATTTGAAAGCAAGATTAGCGCACACCAATACATCCACTTTAAGCAATGGGACGAACTGCTATAAATATGTGACGGAATTATACAGCAGAGATTCCAATAATAGTTTAAGAGCTAATTGTCCAAAAAATTGCTGTAGCGATAGGAACGAGTTTATATCTTATTCGTAGGCTCGTAAACTCATTTTTTCTTTTATTAATGTTTAATAAACACCGTAGCCGGTAACAAGATTTTCTTATTTCTAAACTTATCGTTTAATTTACCTGCATGAACATTGAAGACCTGCGTGAATATGCATTAAGCAAGCCTGCTGCAGAGGAAAGCTTTTGGTCAATAGAAGACAAACTACTGTTTAAAGTAAATAACAAAATTTTTTTGACCACTCCACTTAATGCTTCTCCATTATATTTTAATGTAAAATGTGAGCCAAAACGTGCATTAGATTTGAGGGAACAATATGAATGTATAAAGCCTGCTCTTCATATGAACAAAAAACACTGGAATACAGTCTTTGCTGACGGAACTTTAAGCGATAAACAACTGGAAGAAGAGATTGATCACTCTTACCAGCTTGTTGCAGTCAAGACAAAAAAGAAATGATGTGTGTAAATGTTTATTCCTCTCTTGTTTATCATTATTTTACACAGCTGCAGTTGAACATGATGAACATTCATTTTATCACCCGAAGTTTATAACCGCCAGAATGTACAGAAATAGTATTTAAAACAAATCAAACTGCATTTTGATGACATTTATGTTAGATCCATGTTTGGCATTCTTATTTACCTTCCTGCTCACCAACATAAATAAAATAAGTACAATAAAGCATTTGCCCTGTTAACAAACTGGATAAACGTAAAAATTCATTGGCGCCGTGAGCTTTTTCATCTGGTTGCTGAACACCAAGAGAATAAGGATAAATACCCAATTGCTCCTTTATATCAATAAGCGAACCTGTACTATATCCTACTGCAATAGGTACAGGCGGCTTTTCATAAACATTGGTTAATACAGCTGATAAGTAATTATACGCTCTTGTGCCGGATGGAAATTTTAAAGGTCTTATATACCCGGGTATGTACTTATAAGCTACAGTGGCACCAACCGGGCAGTTTTTATTGATGTGTTTAATTATTGATTGTATAACGTCGTCACCAGATTGGTTATAAACCAACCTGCTCGAAACTCTTGCCATTGCGCTGCCTGGAATAATTTGAGAAAAACCTTCGCCCGTATAGCCGCTTTGCAAACCCGTTACTTCTAATGTTGGTCTATACCATACTCTTTCCATAGGAGTAAAATTTGTATCGCCGGTTTCGGCTGTTGTCCCCAAAATTTTCCGGTCTGTGAGTGAATCATAAGGAAATTTATTTTCCATTTCTTTTTCAGAGTTTGTCATAGGTAATACATTGTTGTAAAAACCTTCTACTGCAATACTCCCGTCTTTATTATAGAATGAAGAAATAATTTCAGCAAGGTCTATTGCAGCGTTTGGAGTTTTACCACCATACCAACCTGAATGCGCATCTATATTAGCGGTCTTTATAGTAAACTCTAGTTTCACACTTCCTCTTAAGCTCATTAAAATGGCAGCGGTACTGTCATTAATCTGGCTTCCATCGCCATTTAAAGCAAAATCTGCCTTTAGTAATTCCTTATTATCAATAAGAAATTTCTGAAAATGCGGGCTTGAGATTTCTTCTTCTCCTTCAAATATAAACTTCACATTTACAGGTAATGATTTGTTAGTTTTCAACATCGCTTCTACGGCCCAAATCGGAATCATTACACCGCTTTTGTCATCGCTTGCGCCGCGTGCATATATTCTTCCATTTTCTATTTCACCTGCAAAAGGAGGATGGTTCCATTCCGCTTCCTTTACCGGCTGCACATCGTAATGAGCATAGATTAAAACCGTGGGCTTATCTTTTGCACCCACCCAACAGCCATACACAACCGGGTTGCCTTCTGTTGGTATTAGTTGTACGGTTGTTAATCCGATTGCTTGTAGTTTTTTTATAATCCACGCAGCAGCTTTTTCTATATCAGGTTTATGTGCAGGTATAGATGATATACTAGGTATAGACGTAAACTCAATAAATTCTTTTAAGTGTGCATCATTATTTTCTGCAAAATATTTTTCGCAGGATTTTAAAGTTGCCTGCCCTTTTTTTGAAATAACATTTTGGGCATTTACAAAATTGATGCAGGCTGTTAATAAAAAAACTATGAAAATTGATTTAAGTAAAAGACTATTATATTTCATATACACCGTGTTTATTCTTAACTCATACTCCAGTTAGTAAGCACCGTTTTTTTTCTTTATCAATACCCGATTGCCTTCATAAACTCTTCTTTTTTTCTTCTTGCAACATCCAATGTTTTACTGTTGCTCATTATCACTTGCCCGCCTTCACCTTTTAAATATTTTTGTACATGATTTTTATTAATGATGAATGAATGATGGATGCGGATGAAAATTGAATGCGGCAACAACTCTTCAAAATCTTTAAGTGTTTTCGAGACAGTTATTTTTTGGGAAGGTTTTATGTAAATGAAGGTATAGTTACTTTCCGCTTCGAGATAAATAATATCATTCATTTCAACAAACTGCAAGCCCTCTAATGATGGAATAGCAATGCGGTTTGATTGATTTTTTTCAATCATTAAATTATGTAAAAGTGTTTCAAGCCTTTCGTTAGAAGTGTTATGTTTTCTTTTTTCTTTTACGATATTTATTGCTTGCTTTAGCTCTTCAACTTCAACAGGTTTTACCAAATAATCAAGTGCAGAAAATTTTATAGCGCGAATTGCATAGTGGTCGTAAGCAGTAGTAAAAATGAGTTCAAAATTCCTGTTGTTTAATTGTTGTAACATAGTAAACCCGTTCATACGTGGCATCTCTACATCAAGAAAAACAATATCTGGTTTTTGTTCTTCTATGGCTTTTATACCTTGTTCGCCGTTTTCACATTCTGCAATAATTTGAACATCTGCACAATTCCATATAATTTTTTGTTTCAGAGATTCACGGCTCCGCACTTCATCATCAATAATTATTGCTTTAAGTTTCATGTCAATCAGTTTATTAAACTTACTGTTACTCTTGTTCCTGCAGGTTCTTTATTTTCATCATATAAATCGGTAATTGTAACACTGCCATTATTATTATGATTAAATAAATCGACACGGTCTTTTGTAATAGCCAAACCCATTGACTGATGCGTTGGCTTGTTCAATAATTTATATTCCATTGCTTTCTTTCTACCGATTCCATTATCTTCTATAATATAAATAATATGATTTCTTACAGCACTTACTTTTATCAATAACTCGCCAACATCTTTTTCTTTATTCAGCAAACCATGATGAATTGCATTCTCTACATAAGGCTGAATAATCATTGGTGGCACTTTATAATCACCTTGTAAAATTTCCGGCGCTATAGTAAGCTGATAAGAAATTTTTTTGCCCCATCTTAATTCTTCCAATTCGAGATAAAGCTTTAATGTCTCTAAATCTTTCCAGCATGGTATTGCATTGCTTTTTGAATTTTCAAGTATGGCGCGAATCAGTTTTGCAAACCTTGATAAGTATGTTGTTGCTTTTTCCTTTTCATTAGTTTGAATAAGATTATCTATCGAATTAAGACAATTGAAAATAAAATGTGGGTTCATTTGTGCACGCAACGCAATCATTTCGGTTTCTGCTATTTTTTGTTTCAGTTCTGCTTTGCTCTTTATTGTTTCAATTCTTCGCTGAATTAAAAAATATATTAAAGCAGCAATCAATAGCAAACTGCAAACAATAAACCATGTGGTTTTCCAAACGGGTGGTTCAATAATAATTTTAAATGAAGTTTCTTTCGATATGCTATTGCCGTTTTCCGCTTTTACAGTGAATATATACTTGCCTGCCTCAAGGTTTGTATAAGTTGCAGATTTTCTTGTTCCTGCATTTACCCATTCATTATTTACATCGCTTAACCTATAAAAATATTTTGTTTGAAGAACGTTTGAAAAATCAAGCTCCGAAAATTCTATTGTTAAAAAGTTTTGTTTGTAGTTAAGAATAACAGGGTTGTTGGTTTCTAAAAATGAATCTATAAAAAAAGGCTTATCAAATATTTTCAATCCTGCAATTTCAACCGACGCTAAACTATTTTTTGTTAAATTTAAAATCTGCGGATTGAAATAAATAAGCTCTGTTGATGTGGTTGTACACCAGTCACCATTATTTAATTTATATAACTGCGGATTATTAAAAGCAGCATTAATAACACTTGGCTCAACGTTATATAAAATAAATTTTTTTTCTGCCGGTTTAAATTTATACAAACTGTAATCTGAAGTAAACCAAACACAACCATCCACATCTTTTTTAATGCTGTGAATTGTATTGGAAGGAAATCCGTTTTGCGTCGTATAATGTGTGAATACTCTTGTTTTTGTGTTGAAAAAATTCATTCCCCCAAAAGAAGTTCCGACCATTAAAGTGGTATCATCATATTGTTCAATCGCTTCAACTTTTTTGGAAGATATGGCGTTCGGATTATTTATATCAGGCAAATAAATTTCAGTGAAACGCATTGCAGCAGTATCAAATTTTTTAAGCCCGTTTGCAGTGCAAACCCAGCAATTTTTTTTCTTATCAAAAAAAATATAAGTTACCGGAGATGACACGTCATGTTCATCTTCTTCCATTGCCGGCGTTTGATAAAATTTATTTTGCTGCTTATCCCATTTGGAAATTTTTCCGTTATTCAATCCAAACCAAATGTTTCCTGCGGCATCTTTTGTCATGCACCAAACGGTGCTGTTATCTAACTGTGGCGGATGAATTGTTTTTATTGTTTCACTCAGTGGATTATAAACATGAATATATCCATGCTGACAGCCAACCCAAACATTGCCATCATCGTTTTGTGTAAAACTCCAGATTAAATTTCCTTCGTAGTCTGGAGCCTTTGACCTGATTGTTTTTTTAAAATTCCATGCACTATCATATACGGTAATTCCACCACCCCACGTCCCTACTAATATATCGCCTGTTGAAGTTTGAATAAAACTCTGTATTTCGCTTTTGGGCAGCGATGCATTTTCTGCTTCATGATGTATGGATTTAAAATACTGTCTGTATGGATTGAATATAGTAATTCCATTATCGGTTCCCAGCCAGATGTTTTCGTCTTTATCCTGAAACATGCAAAAGATGTCGTAATTAAACAATTCAGTTTGTTTATTTTTTTCATTGAGTGAAACATATTCAAATCTATTTTTATCAGCAATATACTTCAGCAATCCGCCATAACTTGTAGTTGCCCACAAAACATCATGGTCATCTTCAAACAAACCATTAACACTTGGCGGTGATTTAATGCTTTTACCAGATTCAGCTTTTTCAATATCTCCTACTGAATACGTATATATTTTTTTTGTGCTTTCATCATACTTGTAAAATTTACTTCCCCATGTAATTACCCATATATTATTGCTGTGGTCTATAATGATGCGCCGGCCTTGCTTTGCTTCTAATTTTTTTGAAAATGCATCTAATATCAAATTATGTTGTGGATTAAAGTTGCCATCATAAACTCTTTTTGTTTTTATATCGAAGAGCACTAAACCATTATCTGAAAGCGACCAAATATTTCTTGTTTTTTTATCCGTTAAAATGTAATTACTTGAATGATTAGTATAAGGATGAAGATTAAAAAATTTACATTGGCATTGATTGCTTAAACTGTCATAAAAAAAAATTCCCTGTGTGGTGAGAAAAAATCTTTTATCATATTCATCTGTGAAAGTGTCAACTTTAAACTCAATATTTTTTAATAACTGTTTTGGCTGATAAACAGTAAAGTTATTTTTTAAAATTTCCAGTTTTTGCATCTCGCCGGTTTTAGTAATCCATATTGAATAGTCATTACCAGCATATACATTAGCATTTTGATTTAACTCACAGGAAATATTTTTCCATTCATTATAATTTACAAACCTTGAACCATCATAACGCTGCAAACCATTCGTGGTTATCAGCCAGATAAATCCGCGCTTATCCTGCGTAATATCAAAAACATTATTATGCGCCAATCCATCGTGTTGGTCAATGTGGCGAAACACATAATTGTTCTGTTGCGCAACAATTATTTCGCAGTTGATAAATAAAGCAAGAGCAAACAATATTTTTAAAAGACGAGCCAACTTTGTATAAATGAATTTACATAAGATGATAAGATTTTACTTGCCAGGTTTATTTTTAAAAGGCTGCGCAGCCATCAGCATTTTCAACAGTTGATTCATTTGTGCATCTGTTTCAGTTGGTAATTTCTTTAAATCTTCAGGCGACATATTCTTTATGTTATCAGGATACTCTGTATGATTCAGATAAACAACAACCAAGTCACTTCCAGGAATAACAATAATATATTTTCCCAAAGCACCTTCAGCACTGAAACATTTAATATCAGGTCCAAAATCATTCACCCACCATAAATAACCATAACCATTTCCATCGTTTGTAACAGAATAAGATTGCGTGCTTTCAGCAATCCATTCAGCAGGCACTTTTTGCTTTCCATTCCAGTTTCCTTTGCACAAATAAAGATAGCCAAACCGGGCAAGGTCGCGTGTACTCATTCTAAAATGGTAAGCCGGATAAACAGATTTTTCATAATCCGGTGCATCCGTATTGGCATATAAATAATACATATCCTGCTCCTTGAAATCCTGCATGTGAAGTGGTGAGGCGATATCTTTATTAAAAGCTTCAGAAATTTTTGTGTGCGTTTGCTTTTCAAAAATACCTCCGAGTGCATTAAAGTCCCAGTTGTTATAATACCAGAACGTTCCGGGCAAGTGAGAACCTCGCGCAGGCATTTTTATCCGCATTGCCGGTGTGCCTGCTACATAAGAATGATAAACACCTGAACGTGCCTCTAACAGCATCTTTATGGTAGCTTGTTTTTCTTCTGCTGTTAACGGCGGCACATCATCAATGCCTGATACTTTAAGAGTTTTATTGATGTCTATTTCTTTGTTATTGATGTGAATGCCATACAAGCAACTTAAAAGGCTTTTTCTCATTGAGCTGATTTTTATACGCATGGTATCGCTGCCCCAATCAACCACTACTTTACCTTTGTCAATTACTATCAAACTGGCTGGTGGCAAGCTATCAAAGAACGATTTTGCTTCAGTCAATTTATTTTCTGACCATCCGCTTTGTTCAGGATTTGATGTTTCCCATGCTAAACCTGGAAACACATTATGATTTTCTTGAGAAAAAATTTTTTCAGAAATAAAAAACATCAATAATAAAAAAATGGTAACATAATATTTCATCATTAATTTTTTCATTGTAATATTTAATTACGTATAAGACTAGGTTTAAAGTATTATTTATATTTATGAAAGCATCATTTTATTAACTTAAACAGTTTTAAAAATTATTTTATTTTTTTAATTTGATTAAAGTGCTGCGCAACAGACCTTTTCTAAATTCATTAATGTTAGTATTGTTTAACTCATATTCTATTTTTTTATAAAACACATCAACATTATTTTGAGTGAAGAACTGGCGAATGCCCGGTTCGGTAAACCCCCTAAAAAAATTCGTAACATCCAGTGCTGTATCTTCTTCTAAATCTTCAGCAAAGGTTTTGAGATTTATATTTTCTTCAGCAAATCCAGCTTCTTTAAGAGATGAATAAATATTTTCAACAGAAGGATGATATACCGGAAAATTGACTTTGCTTTTAAATTCTTTAAACGGAGAGTGATTAAAAATTTCATGAACCAAGTCCCATAGTTTTTCAATTTGTCTTTCTTGTCCAAACTGAAGAACAGCAATGCCGCCATCATTCATAGCTTCATGGATATTTCTCATAGTAATTTTAAAATTTTGTAAGGCCTGTAATTCAAACTGTGCCCGCTCTTCATAACCCAAATACATGTACATTATATCGCTCATCTTATAAGGCGGTTGCCAGTGAAGACCATGGTTGGAAAAGATAATATCTTCATTTTTAATTTCAGGTGGGAATTTATAAAATGAACCCACTATTCCCTGCACCGTTTTTCCTGAGCTTTCAATAAGACGTTTTACATTATGCTCACTATAATCTAATCCTGCCATATCAATCTTAGTATCAGGAAAGCTTTGTTGCAAAGCATGAAAAAACTCAATGGTAAGATTGCCTGGTCCACAAGCTATATCAAGCACTTTGAGTTTTTGTGGATTTTTAAATTGTGATGTAGCCATTTCAACTGTCTGCTGAATTACGAAACGACCGGTTCTTTTTTGTGATGACGAATGATATTCATAATCATCACTCATGTGAAAATGTTTGTCTTGCTGTGTCATCTTTATTTATATACTTTTTTAAAAGCCGTTTGCATAATTATGTATTGTGAATAATGAAATCTGCCGAAGCCATGAAATACATCAGCCCGTTAAAAAAAATATCTAAAGAACTTTTACTTCATCTGCAATTAAAACAGGCTTAATTATAAAGCTTTTGTTTTCAATTGTTGTATTTGCTACAATTTTCTTTTCAGGATTTACATTCAGCCATAATACAGAACCACTGATTAAAACACCAGCAATTACAAATAATGGAGCGTTATAATTATTGGTGAGGTCAACGATATTTCCAAAAAAAATAGCAAGAAAGAAAGCACCTATCTGCCCGGCACAATTCATAAAACCGGCGATAGTACAGGCTTTATTACCGCCAATATCCACACAGGTTGAAAGCGCCGTTATACAATAAACAGGAAGGAATGGATAACAGAAAATAAATGCAGCAGATGTAATGTTATTGTTGCTTGTTGTTGCAGCAATTAAAAACAACAAACTCATTATACCCATTGAAATAAAACCCATCAACCTGCGACCAAACTTTACACCTTTTTTCTTAACCAGCCAATCGTTAATAATACCTGCTGAAAGACCGCCACTAATGCCGCAGAGAAATAAAAATGATGTTGTTGCTTTCATTTCATCTTCAGAAAAATGCCTGCCTTGCTGCAGGTAAACAGGCATCCATGCAACAAAGAAATACAGTGCCCATTGCGAACAAAAAAATGATAACATAAGCAGCCATACATTTTTTTGCTTAAGAAAAAGTTTCCATTCTCCACTATTATTATGATTAGAAAAACACCTGTTATTTTCGATAAGATTTTTTTCTGCTTGGCTGATGCCTTTCATTTCTGCCGGATGATTTTTATACCATGTGTAACATACCGCAACCCACACCAGGCCAATAGCACCGCTTGCAAAAAATGGAATGCGCCATCCATAAGCAGCGGCAAGAGGAATGATGATTAATGGTGCGATTGCGGCACCACTGCTTTGCCCAACTAATAATGCTGAAATTCCCTTTGAAGTTTCAGCAGCAGGAAACCATCTTGATATAACTCCTGTTCCGTTTGGAAATGCTCCGGCTTCTCCTGCGCCAAATAAAAATCTTATGATGACAAGAGATAACAATCCCATTGTTAATCCTGTAAGTGCAGTAAAAAGAGACCACCATATTACGATACGGATAAGCACTTTACGCTGCCCGAATTTATCGCCCCAAATGCCACCTGGTATTTCGAACAATGCATACGCTAACGCAAATGCGCCCACTACCCAACCGAATTGCTGATTGCTTAAATTGAATTCAGCTTTAATTCTAACACCAACCAGTGAAATACAAACCCTGTCGAAATAAGTAATCAGAATTAAAAAGAATAACATAATCATTACACGGTAACGATATGGAAATTTATTTTTCATGTTATAAAACAAATAAGATGATTAACAATAGTTATTGATACGCCTGAATAGCAAGCGCCAATATTTTACACCTTAGATTTTACATGCTCACCATACAACATTGCCAGTACACTTTTACGGCAGGATGCGATATAACTTACTTCCTGTATATCTCCATATTCAAAAACAATTTTTCCTTTTTCAACAATCATGAAACCTGTTATATAAGTACTGTCAATAAGATATTTTTTAAGCGAATCAAGTTTTAATGTATCCCAGCCAGCTTGTCCCGGATGAACAAATGAACTCCAACTGCTATCGGGAAATATTGTTGATGCTGATTTATCTGCTTGTGCTTTAGAAGATGTTGCTGTTACGAGTGTAAGCATCAATGCAAAGGCAAAATTATATTTCATGTTAATAATTTATTTCAGCATTTTGATAATGCAATGCATTTTCATTATGTGTTACATTTTTTCTGCTTTTCTTTTGAAACGCATTAAATAAAAGATAGAATATAATTCCGGCCGATACGCAAACTGCAACATCGGTTATGTCGCTTAGTTTGGATGCAAACAGAAGCCAGATAGCAAATAAAACACCTGCAACAGCAAAAGCATATCCGAATCTTAACCTGAAAAAATTTCTTTCTTCAGGCATCTTTTTGCGAAGCTTTATTAATGATGCACTTACTATTAAATAAATTAAAATTCGTGTTATAACACTGATAGATACTGCATAAATAAAAGAACCGGTTACTGATATAATTATTGCTGCCGCTGCATATATAATTAAAGACAATGCAGGTGTTTTATGTTTTGGATGCGTGCGTAAAAAGAATTTTGGAAGCTGGCTTTCGGCACTCATGGCAAACGGCAGACGTGCGCTGACAAACATATTTGTATTCAGCGTTCCTATAATTGAAATGATTGCACCTATGCTGATAATTTCGCCCCCACTATGCCCAACAAATACTGTAGCGGCATCTGCCAATGGTTTTTCTGAAGAAGCAAGACCAGGCATTGTTCCGATACATACAACCTGTATCAGGCAATAAAAAACAGCAACAATTATTGCAGATGTAAGTAAAGCAAATGGCAATGATTTAGCGGGATTTTTAACTTCACCCGAACTTATCAGCACTCCTTCAAAGCCGCCGAAGGCGAATATTAATAAGAGCACTGAATTTGAAAATGAAGAAAAATGCGGTTTGCTTTCAGCTTTAAAAAAATGATTGTTTATATGAAATAAACCTATCACAATAAAAGCAAGTAATGGCAAAAGCTTTCCGATTGTAAGTGCGTTTGTTACACGTACAGAACTCTTAACGCCAATATAATTAATGCATACAAGCAGCAGTACAATAGAAATAATAGCAGCTATTCTTACAAAAGAGTTATCAAATGATGAAGAAAAAAAAGAAAGGTAAGTTATCAGCAGATTTATTAATGCAGCAAACATGATGATACGATTCAGTTGAGATAGCCAACCCATCATAAAAGCAGGAAAACGTCCGAACGCAGTGAGCGCATATAAATATGAACCACCCGTTTTATTAAAGCGGCTACTGACTTCAGCAAAAATCAAAATGAAAACAAATACAATGATGGCGCACACAAAAAAAGCGGCAATACTATATACGCCTGATAACTTAAATATTTTCGAAGGCAAGCCGAAGATGCCTGCACCGATGATTGAATTTATCATCATAAGCACTACATCCCATTTTCCAATACTTCTGTTTAGCATAAGCTTTGAGTAATTATTTTACTTTCAGATTGCAATTACACTTCATAAAAATCAAGGTGCTTACCAAATGTTTCTTTTGTGAAAAACACAGCTGTTGCTGAAATAAAAATGGCTGATACAATTACTATGGCAGCGCTGTTTATTAATCCTGCTGAAGGTCTTATTAGTTGAAAAATAAAGGAGAGAACAATGAACATCGCCCTCATAAAATTTGGAGCAGATACAGTTGCGGTGGCACGCAGGTTTGTTCCAAACTGTTCGGAAACAGTCGTCATTAATACAGGCAGGTATGTTGAACCAAGCAGAGCGCATCCTGCATAAAATGCAAACAGAGTTTTTGGCGGAATAAAAAGAAACCAAAGCACGGCGGCAAGCTGAATAAAAAGCCCGGTGAATATTGTTTTTTTCCTGCTCTTAAGCCGCTGACTTAATAACGTTATAAAAATTTCACAGGTAGAAACGCCGATATAATACACAGCAAGCGCAGTACCTGTATCGGGTATTTCTTTCATGCCGAATTGCTTACCAAATTCCGGCGCTGCTGAAACCAATATGCCCGCTATTATAGTTATGGGCGAGCCGATTAATATTAATTTCAGGTATTTAAAAACTAAATTCTTTTTTGAAATCAACTTTAAAAAATTTCCTTTTTGAAGGCTTGAATTTTCAAATGATTTTTTGAAGATGCCGCTTTCTGAAACGCTGATTCTTAAAATCAGTAAAATCACGCCCATGCAGCTTCCGATAATATATGTAGTACGCCAGTTAAAGTGGTGTGCAATGAATGAAGCGAATACTATTCCATACAATCCTGTAGCGGCAATTAGCAAGGTTCCATAACCCCTTCTTTCAGGTTTCATAAGCTCACAAATCAGTGTAACACCTGCACCTAATTCACCTGCCAATCCAAAGCCGCTGATTAATCTTAGGATTTTATATTGCGTTACGCTTTCAACAAAGCTTGTTGCAAAAGTGGCAAGCGAATAAATGATTATAGAGCCAAATAAAACTTTTAATCTGCCTTTTTTATCGCCGAGAATTCCCCAAACAATACCACCAATAAACATTCCCGTAAACGTCCAATCTATTATACTAATACCTGTAGAAAGCAAATCTTTTTCAGCCACGCCCAAACTGGTAAGGCTTTGTGTGCGCACCACATTAAAAAGATACACGTCATACATGTCAACAAAGTATCCCAATGCAGAAACGATAATGGCAACTGTAATAAGCCAGTCATATTTTTTTGCTGATAAAGTAATGTCAGTAGTTAATGATTTTGCTGTAAGCATGTTAAATCAATTTTTACTTTATATTTCTTTGATGCGAAATTGTTTTTACAACAACCAATGCCTGTTGAAGTAGGAATGGATTTTTTTAAGCATTTACATTTATCGATTGAATTTTTATTCTAACACCAACCAGTGCAATACAAACCCTGTCGAAATAAGTAATCAGAATTAAAAAGAATAACATAATCATTGCGCTATAACGATAGGGAAATTTATTTTTCATACTGATAGTAATAATTTGAGTTTATAATTCAGCCTTTGTTCCCCACACGGCAATAGTTGGATGCATCAATACAATTGTTTCCGGGTCACGTTCGCATCTTTGCAATTCTTTTATCCATTCATCAAGACCTTTCTCATCAATTAAATTTTTTTGTAACAATGCTTTGCCTAACGCTGGAGCCGTTAATGCATAAAATCTTTTCAAAGCAGAATTTTGATCGGCTAAAATCACTTGTGCATCATAACAGATGTTTACAAGTTTAAATGATCTGAAATAACTAACCATCTTTCTTCCAAGTAAAGCATCTGCAAAAAGTATGGTTACAAAATCTTTTAGTTTTGGATAAGCCCAGCTTTCAGGGTAAGATATAATAGAAGTTGCATCATACTCAAGCGCGAAAACGGTTCCAACAGTTTTACAAACACGATGCATTTCTTTAATTCCATGCAATGGATCTCTAAGGTGATGAAGCAGATACCGGCAGAATACAAAGTCAAAACTATTGTTATCGAAAGGCAGTTGCATTGCATCTCCACAAACAAAATTTAAGTTTGGATGCGTTAATGTTGTCTCTTTAGTTGCTGTTGTAATCAGTGATGCATCACCATCAAGACCTGTAATTGTTGAATCAGGAAAGCGTTCATTCAATAACAATGTTGTATCGCCAAGCCCGCAACCGATGTCTAAAATTGTTGCCTGTTTTGGTAATGAAATATTTTTTAATGCATGTAATGAAACAGGTTCTAAAAATTGCGCAAGCAAATGCTGGCGTTCGAGGTCTGTTTCTTCAATGGTGTAAGTCATAAGTTTTTAATTGATATGAATATTTTATGTCGCTATTTATTCACTGTGCAAGTGTGTGACGCAACGATTATGTAAAAACCGCTGCTGGCATCATAAAATTTTAATTACTTATTGAAGCATTACTGTTGTATGATAATTGTTAGTATTGTTTTTTAATTCAACATGATACATTCCTGCAGCTGCATTTTTTAGATTGATTGCAATAGATTCGCTGCCGCCAAAATGCTGAAAGCTTTGCCTGTACAGCGTTTTACCGCTTGTGTTATAAACTGAAATGATATAATTGCCTTCGATGATATTATTTAACCGGAGATGAATCTTTTTATCATCAACAGGATTCGGATAAACCTGTATGCTACTTTGATTGTTAGCGATGTTTACTTTTACCGTTGAACTATATTGTATGCTGCCATCTTTATTGATAGCTTTTATTCTATAAAAATTATTTCCCGTAAATGGTAAAGCATCAAACCATGAATAATTATTTTGTAATGCAGTATTTGTTTTGGCAGGAATATCTGCAATCTTAATAAAGTTGTAACCATTATTACTTCTTTCAACATCATAACTTGTAAGATTTAATTCATTAAGGTCAGTCCATAATGTTTGTACACCTGTGCCAAAAAGATATGCTTTAAAGTTCAGAGATGATACGGCTAAAACACTATTGCTTGTATCTGCATAAACCCAAACCGCACCTTGTTCCTGGTAATAATCTTCAGGGCCGCCAACAATAGCTGTATTGCCATCTTCACTAATACCAACTGACCAGCCTTGGCTTGATGCACCAACATAACCAGTTCCTAATAATTTATTTGAACTTTGTTTCCATATCCCATTATTGCGTGTATATACCCATGCACCTCCGAAATAACCGTTATCAGTTGGGCCACCTGCAATAGTCGTGTTGCCATCAGCGCTTATACTTACAGACCAGCCTTCCTCCGCGTTAAATGCATCTGACGCAAATAATTTATTACCCTGCTGTGTCCAGGTGTTGCCGCTTCTTGTAAATATCCATAAAGCTCCATTATTATCATAAGTTGCCTCACCGGTACTGGCAGTATCCAAATCAAATGGAGCGCCGATTATTATCGTGTTGCCATCTGCACTTGCTGCTACTGAAGTACCCTGTTGTATGCCACCATAAACCGAACGGTTTCCACCAGTACCAAGTAATTTTTCTCCCTGTTGTATCCATGTGTTGCCACTGCGTGTAAAAACCCATACAGCCCCTATACCATCATTATCATCTGGGCCGCCAATCAACGCAGTATTTCCATCAGCACTAAGGGCAACAGAACTTCCCATTTGAACACTTCCACGTACAATGAAACCTTGATCGTTTATATTGATGATATAACCTGTACCGATTAATTTTTGTTGGTCAGTCCATACGTTGTTGCTGCGTGTAAATATCCATGCAGCGCCTACATAATTGCTATCACGGCGGCCACCAATGATAGCTGTATTTCCATCAGCGCTTATACTTACGGCATAGCCTTGTTCAGGCGATGCGGTTCCTACGGTTATAAAGTTTGAACCCACCAATTTATTTCCCTGTTGCGACCATACGCCATTTTTATCACGGGTGAATATCCATGCAGCGCCTGTAAATCCATTATCCCCATCACCGCCTTCAATAAGAGTATTACCATCGGCACTTATGGCAATTGAACTGCCCTGTGCAGTTATAGTTAAGCCCGATGCTCCGTTACCGATTAATTTTTTGCCTTGTTGTACCCATATATTATTAATGCGCGTATAAACCCATACAGCACCAATGCCACTACTGTCATAATCCCCGCCGGCTACTGCTGTATTTCCATCTGCACTTATTGCTACAGAATAACCTTCCTCGGCACGGTTTAATGCAATTTGATTATGATTATCATATAACTTATCGCCTAATTGTTTAATGGGTGGCTTTGATGCGTTAATTGTAAATTTATTACTGGCTGTTGCATTGCCACTTGCAGTTGTTACCGATACTGCACCCGTTATAGAATTAGGCATAACCATTGCAACAAGTAGTGTATTTTCAGCAGAAATGATGATTGCATTTGCACCACCAATAGTTACAGATGTTGAATTATTTAAATTACTTCCCTTAATAGTTATAAGGCTTCCTATATAGCCGGTTGCAGGACTAAAAGAATTAATGACAGGAAGCTGTGCTTGCAGTTGAAGCGTACCTGTTATACAAACGCAAAACAGGAATGTAAACAAGAATAATGATTTGTGTTTCATGATAAAAAGTTCAGTTAAGAATAAACTGTTTTATAGTGAAGGATGAATCGCTAAACTATTAATGGTAGTAACTTATAATGCTGCATTCGAGTAAGTGGCGGCATTAGTTGAGTAAGTGGCGGGTTTAGGTTAGTTTATTTTATTTTGTTTTAAACTGGCTCTTACAAGAATTGAAATGCTAAACAGGTCCAACTGCCACTGACCACAATGCTTTGTATTGCTGAACAATCAAATTGCTTACTTATCTACTCTTGTTTTGTGTAAAAAACATAGTATTTAGCGAAATGTAAAACGGTGCATTAAATTTTAAATATAACCTCAAATATTATCTAAGTGCGACCGAATGATTTTTTAAATTAAGTAAAGAAATTCATTTCAAGTTCCTTAACTTTTTTTGCACCCTCTAAACATTGACGCTTTTCGAAATAATCATAAGCTTCATTAAAACAATTTTTATATTCTGTTTTGTTTCGTTCTGTAAAATGTTTTCTTTTATTTTTTATGTAAAGTAATTCAAGGTTTTTTTTCATACTTCCCGTATCAACCCCATACAATTCTGTGAGCATTAAAGCTGAGTTGTCATCGCATGATAAGGGAGCCATTCCATTAATTTGAGTATTCACTTTATCAATTAATACTAACGCTAAATTTGAATACTGCAACTTTCGACACTTTTTTATTTCTTCCCCAGCTTTTTGCCTGCATTGTTCTTCAACTATATTAATATTTCGAAGTAATATAAAGTTGAAAGTAAATTGGTAATTAAACAGATATAAAATTGAATAAGAAAGTATGCCTGCAATAATTACTGCTGGTAAACTTATTCTGCTTATAGCAAAATGTGTAGTAATGGTTGCAATAAATAATATAAAACAAAAATGTAAAACGTGATTGTACCTGTATTCATAAATTATTTTATGTCTGGCTGTGATTAATGCCAGAGCATTGTTTTGCACCGGATGAGCATTACCAAGGTGTTGGTATCGCAATTCAACTTGACTCTTCGTCGACAGTTGTTCAAAGGTTATAAAAGCAAGTGCTCTTTTCATCATTTCTTTCATCTCTTTACTTTTCAATAAATGTAACTGAAGTACTAATAAAGAATTGATAAAAGAATATAAAATGCGGCGGTGTTTACTACGCTTTACTCATTCATGCTTGCATTAATAAAGTTAGGTTTAATTGAAAATTTAAATAAGATATTTATAAGTAAAAATGTATTTTTATACAGATAAAGTCAACTGATAAAAAATAAGTAAAGCTTTGTTGAATTTGCTCTTTGTAATCGACTAAAAAATCGACTAAAATTTTAAGTAATTGGTAATCAAATAATATAGGTGGCAACGACTTATCCCGTCCGGTCCGCACTCACAAGTTTCAAATAATATCAAAAGCTCGCAAAATCAATGATTTTCGGGCTTTTTTGTTTTCTCACCTTATCAAAAAGTATCAAATAATCTCAATTCTCTGGTGCTCCATTCGGTTACCCAAAAGTTTTTAAAGTTTGGGTAACCGAATATCGCTGGAATCCTTGCTGGATAAGCAGTCCATGAAATGGACATCTTGTCTTGCGACCATCTAAAATTTATTTTTAACCAATTAAAAGGAGGAAGTGATGGAAACAAAATTGAGCGTTCTTTTTTACAGCAAAACATCCAAGAGAGGAAAGGATGGATTAGTTCCGATTTACTTGCGTGTTACAATTGACGGTAGGCGATTTGAACAAAGCACGCAGCGTTGTGTGTTGCCTGCAAAATGGAGTGCGGCTTCAGGTAGAGCAAAAGGTAACAATGAAGAAGCAAAGACTTTGAACTATTTTTTGGATGCTTTAAAGCAAAAAGTTTATAATCATCAATCGGAAATTGCCCATGAGAGTTCAGGATTAACTATTGATACGTTTCGAAAAAAATGGCTCGGCATAAAAGAGCGACCCTATTGTTTACTTGAGATTTTTAAGCAACATAATGAGCAATTAAGACAACTCATTGGCTTGGATTGTTCAAAAGCAACCTTTGGAAAGTATAGAACCACGTATGACCATACAACAAAATTTATTAAATGGAAATACCAGGTCAATGATGTTGAGATTAACAATCTTCAATACCATTTTATAACAGATTTTGAATTCTATCTCAAAAGCCAACAACGGTGCAATCACAATACGACCATCAAGTACCTTTCTAATTTTAGGAAAGTAATAAACGTATGCATCAAAAATAACTGGTTGATCAAAGACCCATTTTTTGGTTATAAGATGAGCAAGAAAGAAGTGGTTCGCGACTTTTTAAACGAAGATGAAGTGCAAACAATGGCCGCAAAAGATTTTGGTATTGAACGTTTAAATCAGGTACGGGATATTTTTCTTTTTAGCTGCTTCACCGGGCTCGCTTATATTGATGCGAAGCGGTTGAAGAGGACAGATGTATGTATAGGTATTGATAATGAAAAATGGATAATTACACGCCGCAAAAAAACAGGTTCACCAACAAGAATTCCTTTACTACCAACAGTGCTTAATATAATGGAGCATTATAAAACGCATCCTAAATGTGAATTTGAAGGTAGTTTATTACCTGTTCCAAGCAATACCAAACTTAACGCATATCTTAAAGAAATAGCTGATATATGCGGCATCCATAAACACCTAACCTTTCATATAGCACGTCACACTTTTGCAACTACAATTACTTTAAATAATGGTGTTCCTATAGAAACTGTAAGCAAGATGCTTGGGCATAGAAGTTTAAAAATTACGCAGATTTATGCCAAAGTACTTGACAGAAAAGTGAGCAATGACATGCAAGTAGTGCGAAATAAGTTTAAGAAGAAAAGTGAAGACCAATTTCTCCAGGCGCTTTAAAAGACATACATCTATTATCATATAAATTACGGTTAATGAAAAATAATTTAAATGCGAAACCTGAAATTGAAGCTGTTCAATCTTTATATAAGAATATATCGCAGTTAATAGAGCAAAGCCGTTACCGAATCGCTTTAGCTGTTAATCAGGAAATCACGTTATTATATTGGCATATTGGAAAAACAATCAATGAGGTTCTTCTGAAAAATAAGCGTGCCGGTTACGGCGAATTAATTGTTGCGACATTGTCGCAACAATTGTCAATGAACTATAGTAAAGGTTTTACCAAATCCAATTTAAACCGCATGATAAATTTTTACAAGAAATTCAATGATGCGCAAAAAGTTGCGACACTATCGCAACAATTAAGCTGGAGCCATTTTGTTGAACTTTTGATTATTGAGGACAACTTAAAAAGAGATTTCTATGTTGAGCTTAGCAAGCGGGAAGTGTGGAGCGTAAGAATACTAAGACAAAGAATCGCAAGCATGCTTTTTTAACGAACTGCTTTTTCAAAAAAACCTGAAGCCTTGATGGAAAAGGAGCTTGCTATTTTAAAATCTGAAGGTGCTGTAACGCCAGACTTAGTATTCAAAGACCCTTAGGTCTTGAATTTTTTAGGATTAAATAATTTGTTTAGTGAAAACGACTTGGAAACGGCCATATTAAATCAATTGCAACAATTTCTTATTGAGTTAGGAAATGACTTTGCTTTTATTGCGCGGCAAAAAAGAACTGTGATAGACAATGAAGACCACAAAATTGATTTGCTATTTTATCATCGTGGTTTGAAGCGATTAATTGCTATAGATTTAAAGCTCGACCGGTTTAAAGCAAGTTATAAAGGTCAAATGGAATTATATCTAAGTTGGCTTGACAAATACGAACGCAAGCTCGGCGAAGAAAATCCAATTGGATTAATTCTTTGTTCGCAAAAGCAGCAAGAACAAATTGAATTACTTGAGTTAGATAAAGGCAGAATTCGGGTTGCGGAATTCTAACTCAGTTGCCACCAAAAGAATTGTTAGTTAAAAAATTACATAAGGCTATTCAACTTGCAAGGGATAGAAAACAATAAGCAATGCTTAAATATTACCTTACTTTTTTACAACCAAAAAATCCTTTGTAGGGTCACTGATAATTCTTTATAACTCCGTATCAATTATATCCTGCACCTCTTGTTTTATCTGCTGGTAGTTCCTTTGAACAATAGTACTGTCAACCTTATTTATTTCAGGTATCTGCTCATACAAATCACTTTCTGTTTTTAAGGCATCATGGTCATTGATAATCTTACAATGAAAGGATTTTAAATTTATAATTTGGTCAGGGTTATCCGCAACCATGCCTACAAATTCACCGCTTGATAAACTCGCAATTGTTGATGCAGGTATTGCCTGTTCCAATTGATTTGATTTGGTGATTGACGTATCGTTACTGTTGATTGAAATGCTTTCCCTGTCCTGCATAATACGACCAAACTTTTCAGATAAGAATTTTGCTGACTCACCGCTAACTTGTCCAGCAATTATATTGCCCATAATATTTAAAATGACTTCGGCCTGTTCTCTGGAGTATTCATTCTTCAATTGGCTATAATCCTGCACAGCTATTGTTGTGGCAACTTTGTTTGAGCGTGCTGTCGCAATAAGATTATCTATGCCGTTGAAGTAGATTGTCAGGAACTCATCAAATATCAAACTGCTCCTTAATTTTCCTCTCTGGTTTACAATTTTGGTCATCCTGCTTATGTACAGCGATAAAACGGCACCATACACCTGCTGTTTTTGAGGGTTATTTGCGAGACATACTATTTTAGGTTCATCTGGATTATTAATATCTAATGTAAAATCATTGCCGGACAAAACATAATATAAAGCCGGTGATGAGAGCCTTGCGATACCTATTCTTGCAGCATCGATTTGACCCTGCAGTTGCTCCATTGAATCATTAAGATAAGTTGATAAAAATGGATTCATGTAAGCTTCAATTTCACTTTCTGTTCTTAATACCGTAAACAATTTATCATAATCAATTTGCATCATTTCTATTGCATGCGGTAGGGTACAATAGTCTCCATCATGAAATTTCTTTAAAAACCATATAATGGAAGTCATAAAATTTATAGGTGATTCTACAAAAAATTCGCCTTGTCTTTTAATCCACGAACGATTTAGACCAAGCATGATTGTTCTTGCAGATTCAACAGCGTCAGTTATGTCGGTCATATTTTTTGGGTCAAGCGGATTACACCTGTGGCAGCGGCTTAAATCATTAAAATTAATCACATAAAATTGTGGTTCAACCTGATACTTTTTTGATTTAAATTTTAAAAAATGGTTGTAAGCAATTCGCGAAAGATCATCATATTTGAAGTCGTAAATAAACATTGAAAAACCTTTTTCAATATGCTGTTTAATGATGTGCTGAATAATAAAATAAAATTTGCCGGCTTTAGGAGACCCCATCACCAATAATCCCCGCATCGGGTTAATAAAATTTATAAAGCTGTTTATAATTTTCCCTTTCAGATTGTATTGTGCAGGCAGGTTGATTGAGTATTCGTTTTCAATTAATTTTTCTTCCTGTGGAAAAGTTTCATTTTGCTTAGTGAAAACATCATTGGCTAATTTGTCTTTTATAATTCTTGATATTAAGCCACCACCGGTTAAAACAAGAACAAATCCGCACGATGTGCATGAAATGTAGGCAAGCGTTATGAATTGATCTGACGTGGGAATATACAAGCAAAGCACACTTATAAAGTATATAAATAGTCCAGATATAAAATAGGCAAGTGCGGTTCTGTAATTTAGCTTGTCTGATTTTCTCCCTCTTGCTCCTACAAGTGATAATAACAACACGCCAAGTGAAATTAATTTTGTTTTATGGAAGCTGCTGAACAACCCGGTCTTGCCAATATTATTTAATATTATATCCGGAATTTTTGCTGTCAGGTTCCAGTGATAAAATGTTGCATAACAATAGAAACAAAAATGCAATAACAGCATCACAATACTTATCATTCTTGTAAGGTCAATTACCTTTCTTAACCCCTGTTCATTCTCACCGGTATTCATTGACATAACATTTGATTTTAATTGTGCGATTGCTTTTGTTTCCTCTTTCCTTTTTTAAACTTGCGCAGTTCCGATGGCTCGTTGGTAAATTTATTTTCTTCGGGCTCGAGTAAATCTTCAAACACTTTTTCTATACCAGGTAAATAAGATTTGAATTCTGATTTCTCTTCTTCAAAGGATGGGTGAGTTAAGTGCGGGTTTTCATCCTGTTTGATTTGTTCTGCTGTACATCTTTGGCGCAGAGCATTTGCACTATATTGTTTACCTAATTGACTTCCGTTGAAAACGCATCTTGTCTGATGGTCGACATAAGTCACTCCATAGATTACCCTGTTATCATTTTGCCGCAATACCATGTGAATTTTTTCTTTTTGGAGAGCCTGCGTTAAACCCACAAAAGATTGATTTGATTTTTGTAAAAGAGCAAAATCTATGGCATTCATTACCCTGCGTTTATACATCTGTTTCTCGATATCATTTTTAGCAAAGCGACCTTCAATATTTTTAAGGGTGGGCTTGTTGTAAATCAAACTGGCTTTTATGGGCGTACCAATTTTTCTCCCATCACCATCAAGTATGCGATACACCAAGCCGTTATTCTTATAAATGTTTGATGTTTCGCTTCCTCTGTCGGCTGTTATATTATACAGTTTAAGCACTGCATTTAATTCTGCGATTGATACATACCTGTAGTTTGGCAACACATAGTCTAACACGTTCATGATCGCACGTTTAGTTCCGTTTTACCGTATTGCACTTTTTTTACATCAACCGGCTTTAAATTGTATTGTAGTTTTTTCTGCCGTTCAGCACTGATTAACCTGAATTGTTGTTCGATTGATTTTCTTGCTTTTTCTGACTCGTTTTTACCAAGATTGTGTAAAGAAATCCGGCTGCCGTCGCTCCTGATATTTGTAGTTACTATGTGTATGTGCGGATGACCTGAATCATTATGTTTATATACAAGATATGGCTGATTCCCAAAACCAATATCGCTAAGATAATTGTCAGAAATTTTTTTCAAGATATCTTCATTTAAAATATCTCTGCTGTCAAAATTCAGCGATATGTGTACGCTGTTTATTTTCGTTTGCTGATTGAGTTCAATTAGCTTTTCCATACGATTTATTTTATCGCTGAAACCAAGTAAGTAAGTGTCTTTGGGGTAATTGCCTGCATGAATAAAATCAGCAACTTTTTGCTTCACTTTATTCTCGTTATAAAGCAAAGCATTTCGCAGACTTTTGCTGCTGTGAATTATCGCAACCATTCGTTCGAAATTTGATTGATTTTACTTTTTATTTTGTTAATTTTCTCAAGCAAAATTTTATGGTCATTTTTATTTTGATTAATCCAACTTTCAAACTCATGCAGCTGGCTTAACGTGTAAAGCTTTTTTACGCTTTGATTAAGGTTATTTCCAATTGCATTCAGCTCGGTTCGCAGCTTTATCATTTCCGCCATAAAGTCATCCAGAGAGCGATTGCGTTGGTATACTGTAATTACTTTATCAAGCAAAATGCGTCTTGCATATTCGCTAAGTTTTCTGCAGGTGGAGTTAGAAAACTTCTTGTTAATTTTCGCGTGTTCATCCTGCTTCAATCGTATATGAGCCACTTGTACCTGTTATCTTTCGCTTCACTCATCACATTTCATTTTACACTTTTAAGATCTGTTCACTGACCGCTCACGACTTCGGAGCAAGAGCGGCAAGATCCGGTTGTGATACAACCGTACATCTTGCCGATTGCGGCAAAGCGGGCAATCTCAACGGCTTTATTAAATACTGTCATACTTCCTGATTTTAATAATTACTTCAATACGTAACTTATTGTCTTTTGTCAAAGCCGGATTACACGTTTATCTGCAGAGCTCGCTTTTGCGATTGACCTAAAGTCATTATCCAGTCATTTAAATCTTTATAATCTTTATACAAAGCTCTTTCATCAATAAAACTTTCTTTATCTATTGCCAGTGCCTTTTGTATGCATTTCTGTCCTGTTGTATCACAATCAAGATAAAGGTGCTTTTGTTTATATGATTGCATGAGAGGCAGACTTTTGTCAAAAAATGAAGTAGAGTTTAGATTAGAAAATCTGTTTTAGGTTGTTCCTGTTTTTGATGAATAGTTAAGTAAGAAAGGAAGTTAAAAAAGCCTTCAAACACAGTAAGGGTTTCGGCATCAATTTTTATAACAGTAATGTCTTTTGGAGAACTGCCGCCTTTAAATTTTTCACTGCATAATTCAAACCCGCCCGCATCATTTATAAAACCTAAAGCGTAGTATCGCTTACAGTATAATTCATAGTCAATTTCCTTACAAAAGTTAGATGCTAAATCTAGCGATATTCTTCTTTTATGAAGATACCTGATGAGCACAAGAGAACTGATTTCCTTTGCTGTAATCACTTTGATTTTTTTCGCGTCGTCATCTTCATTATTAGGTTCAATGTTTTGCTGGCGAAAAGAAAAAGAAGTATTCATCTTTTTTAAAAACTCACCAACACTGCAATGATGGTATAGTATTCCAAAATCAATGATGTTACCGCCTTTGCCATCACCGAAATCATACCATCGATTCATGCTTTGGTTTACTTTAAAGGAAGGAGTCTTTTCATCCCTGAACGGCGACAAATACCAGTGGTTATAACGAATTATTTTTGCCGGCTTAAATCCTAAGCTTTGCAGGTAATCAACTATATCCGTGTTTTTTACTTCCTCAACGGTTGGAAAATTGTTTCCGAATTTCATGCATCACGTTTATCAATTTCACAATTAGGTTATCGAATACGAAATTAGAAACAGCATTAAACGTGCAGGCAATTAAAGTGTTATTTTATAGAGGTTGTTTAAATTCTGAATAACCTAAAACAGTATTATAATTAAGTGACTTTATATTTTTGAAGCGTGAACAAGATTCGTGAAAATGAATAAGAATAATATGGAAACAACAAGCACAATCGCAAAAGTTTTTGATACTGTTTTAAGCATTCCGGGAATGAGTGACAACGTAAAAATTCAACTTACCATTCAAAGAAAAAATGTATTGCTTTTAAGTAAAGTAATTGAACGCGGACTAACGGTTAAAGAAGAGAGTGAAGAGAATAACATTCTTGATATTGCAGCAAAGGAAACTGTGCTGGAACTTAAAGCGGTTTCAGATGATATTCTAAAGAAAGCCGGACTTACGGAAATGAACGAAAAATTGAAATCGTTTTAAAAAATTACTAACATAATAATGTTTATCAGTATATTAATCTATAAACGAGAGACACTCTTCAACCATATTAACGCTGCCAATGATTAACGGGGTGCGTTGATGCAGGAGAGTTGGTTTAATTTCAAGAATACGCTGACTTCCACTGGTAGCCCTGCCGCCTGCAACTTCTATGATAAAGGCGAACGGGTTGCACTCGTACAATAAACGAAGTTTGCCTTCTGATTTTGCTGAAGTGGCAGGATACAAAAAAATTCCACCTTTAATTAAAGTACGATGAAGGTCTGCAACCATGCTGCCCGTATAGCGGTTAGTATATGGGCCACCGTTTAATTTTGTCTTTTGCTGGCAACTTGTTATATACACCTGAATATGCTTTTCGTAATTAAAAAAATTTCCATGATTAACTGAATATATATTTCCATTACAAGGACATGTTATCTCAGGATGGCTTAAACAGAACTCTCCTATTTCAGTATCTAAGGTAAATCCGTTCACACCTCTCCGGGTGGCATATACAAACATAGTTGATGAGCCATAAATAACATACCCTGCAGAAATTTGCGCCAGACCGGGCTGTAAAAAATCTTTACTGTCGCAGGCACCTGAGGCCTTACTCACTCGTCTATAAATGCCGAAAATTGTTCCTATAGAAATATTAGTATCTATGTTACTGCTTCCATCCAATGGATCAAACATCACTATGTACTTGCTTTGATTACTTAACTGGTCGTTGAACACTACAATGTCTTCAAGCTCCTCGCTGGCGATACCGGCGCAGCTAACACCATGTTTTAATACTGCAATCAACTGGTTGTTGGCATATACATCCATTTTTTTATTTCTTCACCCTGAATATTTGTGGCACCCAGATCGCCCAGCATATCTACTAGGCCAAGCTTTCTAACTTCTGCGTTAATACGTTTTGCAGCGAGGCCAATATCTCTTAATAAAGCACTTAATTCACCTGTAGCATGGCGAATTTGCCTGAAAGACTGAATAGTAAATTCTTCAAGTGTTAATACACCCCTGTTTTTAAGCATACATAGATTTTAAGACTGATAAAATGGCTGTTAACTTATTTTATGATGAAACCTACAGCGTTCATCTAATAAAAAAACTTTATATTAAACGCATGGAAGCGGTACTTCGGCAAGTGCTTTCATTAACGAAGTATAAGAGTGGCAATCTGAAAAAAACAATTTGTGAGGATAATCAGGTATCATATATAACGTAGCAAATTTATTGACAAAATGCAAATAAACTAACTGTAAATTGACGGCTGCTTTCAATCATTGTCAGCAATTATTACATAAACATCTGAAGGAAATACAGAAAGATGGAGCTATTTTCAAAATAAAAGCCCCAATGAAAATTGAGGCTTTTTTATCTAAAGAGCATTATTGTTTATGAACCAGCTTTTGCAACATCCCGCAGTGCTTTTACCTCATCATGTGATTTCTTAATTTTAGCTGCCTGTTCTGACACTACTGTTGAAACATCTGAGGGTAGATTTCCTGAACTTAAAGCATCACTGTAAGCTTTTTTTATTGAATCTTCGCCACGTTCTGCTTCTGATAAAATACCTGCACGGTCGTTACCACCAAACAAGGATTTTACATCTATCCATGCGCGGTGTATACTACCGGCAACACTTTTTCCTGTTTCAAGTTTGCCATAATTACCTACCAATGCAGCAAGCTCCTGACCGTTTTTGCGGCTTTGCTCCACATAGCCCAGAAATGCAGCTTTTAAGTCAATGTTCTGATCTTTGATATCTGCAATTGCTTTTTCAAATCCAGCAACACGGTCGTTATTAATTTCTATAAGATCGTTTAAAACCTCTACTGTTTTTGTATTATCCATTATTATAAATTTTCTTCAAGCGTTGCCATTATTATGCCAGAACAGCAGGCACTGTTTACGTATTTATCTTTGTTTAAATGAAAACTCAAAATTATACAACATATACATGGGATATACGAGGTATATAGATGTCTATACAAAACCGTATTCAATTTAAGCTTATATTGTATGAAAAACTGTACAGCTAGGTGTATTGCGTTAAAACTTTAAATTTTTACAGACATAAAGACATGCTGTCGTTGAAGGAGAATTCAGCATTATTTTAGGCACAAAGAAGTAATGTTATTAAGAGTTATATAAAATGCGAGTATAATAAGTTGAGACACCAACCTGTATATTTATGCCTCGTGTGACAGTATAAGTATACCAGCTAATATTATTTTTAAATCACAAGTTTTCATACATACATAACGTTTAGCTAATGCTAAACATTATGTATGTTTAAACAATTAAAGATTATTATTCAGCGGTGTTTCCTGCTTGTTTTACTTTAGACATAATTTTATCAGCGGCAGTTAGCAGGTAATATTCTGCGTCATCTTTTAAGTCTTCTGCTTTTCCCAGAAGGTTATTTAAGGTATTTGAACCTTTATCAGGCGCTACTAAAACACCGATACCTATACCAACTAATAAAAATAATAATGACTTTCCCATGAATTCTTTTTTTAAATTAATGAATATTTATAGTTTTTACTTACTGTAATAATAGTTGCTAATTTATAACACTGCCAGATATTTGCTTAAATAAAAGGAAACCATTTGGCTTCCTTTTTAAAATTACAAAACATACAAATTATATTAATAATCAGTTCCGGTTGACGTATTGTTTTTATCAAGATTTTCAATATCAACTTCAGTGTGCCGCACCGTATCACGTATTGTTTCCTCACGTTCATTCACTTCTTTGCCTAATGATATTTCTTCCACTACCCTTGCTTCTTTTGAAACAACAGGAACTTCGGCATGCTCAGTCAGCTCAACAGTTCCTTCCTGGAAAGTATTTAAATCTGTATTGCTGACAACACGGTTAACCGGTGTACGTTCTACAATTACATGCTCTTCTTTTAAATTAACTGTCTCTTCTGCCGGGTGTTCAACAATTCTTGATTTTATATAAACACCACCTGTTTGAACTGTTTGTTTACCTACTTTTAAATTTTCTTCTATAACAGATACAGTATTATTGCCTGCTGTTGCATCTTTACGGTTTTTGAACAGGTTGTTCTCATTGTAATTATCATGATCATACAAATCAGCATCATCATTATTTAATGCTGTTCCTGCCACACCTGCGGTGGCAACACCTGCAAAAACACCATTGATAGCTGTTTCATTTTCAGCTGTTATATTCTCATCATATTCAGGCAAGCTGTTTAACTGGCCTGCTGTTACACCTGTTAAAAGCACATCATCGTCTTTGGTATGCAGTTCACCTAACCCGATTGGTACCAATACGGTTCTTTTAATCAGCCCTAAATCTTTGTTGTTAAGGTCAACAATCATGTAACGTACTTTACGTAACTGCGTATCAAAAATCAACTCATTCACTTTGCCTATTTTCGTCCTTGTTGAATCTTGTACATCCCAGCCGCGGATGTCTGGTTCACCATCCACTATTTCATAATCACTTACTTTCAATTCCTGCAGACGTTTGCCTTTATTTTCTGTTGCCATATATTTTTTTTGTGAAGAATAAACTTCAGTTATTAATTAATTTTTATTGTGCTTTTCTTGCTATTACCTCAACGCGGCGGTTTTGATGCCTGCCTTTTTCTGTTGCATTTGTTGCCACCGGATTGCCTTCGCCGATTGCGTTGATTGATATTTTTGAAGAATCTACGCCACCGCTTGTTGCCAGCCATGTGCGTACTGCTTCAGCGCGTTGCTGTGCGAGGTCTTTATTATAGTCTTTGCTGCCAACAGAATCAGTATAACCATATACTCTTATATCACCACCTTTGTAACGCTGATTAATTGAAGTAACAATTTCTTTCAGGTTCTTATGAGCGTCTTTCCTGATGTTGCTGTTACCGGTTTCAAACAATACATTTTCACCAAGGCTGTAAATGCCATAATTGTCATTACCTCTTACATTGATGTCTTTATTTTTGATTTCTGCGTAAGAAGCAATAGGTGCATTCCTGTCTATGTTATCCCAGTCTCCGTTTGCAGGCGTTGTTGTTGCAACTGCGGCAGCAGGTGCCGGTGCAACAGTTGTAGTTGTTGTATCTGTTGTAGTTGCCGCGTTTTGTGTTTTGTTACACCCGTGTTTTAGCAACAACAATATCAGAAGTAAAATAATTGCTGCGATAAGCCACGGTAACCAGGAAGTTTTTTTCTTTGGTTGTACGTCAAGATTTGCCATTGTAATAATTTGTTTTAGTAGAATTATAAGTTTTATATGATTAAAAAAAAGCAGGCTACTATATTTTAGTAACCTGCCTGTTGGGTTTAAGCTTAACTTTTACCGGGTTTAAAATTCTTTGATGTTGTTTTCTTTGTTCCTTCTATATTTTCCACATCCACTTCTGTTTTGCGAACAGTATCACGTACAGTTTCCTTGCGTTCGTTAACTTCTTTACCTAAAGAAATTTCTTCCACAACTCTTGCTTCTTTAGCTACAACAGGCACTTCTGCATGTTCAGTCATTTCAATAGTTCCTTCCTGGAAGTTGTTAAAATCTGCATCTGAAGCAACCCTGTCAACTTTATTACGCTGTACACTTACACGTTCTTCCCTTAAACGCAGGCTTTGCTCTACCGGCTTTTCAACAATACGGCTCTTTAAACGCACACCGCCTGTTTTTACTTCTCTTTTTCCTACCTGCATTGTTTCTTCAATTACAGATATTTTGCCTCCGTTTTCTGTGTTTTTAGCTAGCGTATTGTAGCTGCTGCCTGCAGTATCATCTCCATCCACATCTACTGCACCAAACTGGTCAAGCAGCATAGACGCACGTTGTGCTTCTTCGTCTGACTGTACATGTACGCTAACAACAGAACCTTTTTGTGCTGCTGTAGTATAACGCATGCTTTCATCATCATTACTAAAGAGATTTTTGAAAAATTTTGAGACACCACCTTCATTTGTATTAGCAGATGATGTGCCTGTTACTGAATCAGTTGATGTGTTTGATTTCAGATCAACATCTTCATTACTAAAGCCCCTGTTTAACAACTGGTTTACTGCTGTTTGCGCATCGGCAGCGCTGTTGAAAATTCCGATTACTGTTTGTGACATTTTGTTATTGTTTATAATTAAAAAAAATTAAATTTTATTGTTGTTCAAAGGCACACGGCTTATGGTTACTTCCTGTGCTTTTAAGGTTACCGATTGCTGTTCATTTGTTTGCACTGTTTTTTTTGTTATCCTTATTTCTTCAACCAGAAGAATGCGTTTTACTACCACTTCTTTTAAAACCGGAATAATCATTGTATCTCCTTCATAACGGGTAACGGGTAAATCATCAACAAACACATTTATATTTATGTGTTCTATCACATGCTCTTCATGTAACAACGGAATATTTATAAGTTCATCGTGTTCTGTTATATGCTTTGAGATTTGTATTTTCCCTGTTTCTATAATACTTTTTTCAATTTTTATTTGTTCTTCTATAACAGGAATTTTTAAATCTGTCTCAGCCATGTTTATCAAACAGTAATTTTTATATTACTGTAATTCACAACGAAATTGATACTTTAGATAAAAGATATTTTACAAAATCCTGCAGATAAGTTACATAATTCACGGTTGTTTGCTTGGTAAGAAAATCGACTATTAAACTTATGTGACATTTTGCTTTTAAATGTCTATGGCACATCATTTGAATTGACGACTATGTGTAGCAAATGATTAAGAGAAAATAAAAATCTTGCCTTTAAATATGTTCAATTATCTTAATCCTCAATAAATAATGCTTCTCTACAAATACTTTACATACAGAATAATATTCCGGCTTTAATGATTTGATATTATACAAATTTGTATCGGTGATACAGATTCATGTCTCAAGTATATACTACAAATCATTACTTCACTTTATAATTTAAAAATTGAAACAAACTCAACCAATTGAAGCTGGTTCTGTTGAAAGCAAATTGTCAACTTCAAATAAATTTTATGGTAACAGTACCCGGCTTTATATCAGTAGTATGGTAAGTATCCGTTGTAAACTGGTGGTTAAATCAATGCTGGAAAGCTTGGATATTGACTATGTAAAAGTAGAGTTTGGAGAAATTGAACTATCAAAACCTATTTCTTCTGACAAACTTGAACGGTTAAAAACCTGTTTACTGGAAGCAGGCCTTACATTAGTTGATGACCATAAATCCATACTTGTTGAAAGGATAAAAGCAGTTGTTATAGAAATGGTTCATTATGCAGATGAATTTCCAAACGTTAAGCACTCAGTGCATATTAGTCAAAAACTAAAACATAACTATACATATCTTGCTAATATATTTTCTGAGATAAAAGGTATTACGCTTGAACATTTTATTATTCTTCATAAAGTTGAAAAAGTAAAGGAGATGATTCTTTACGATAAAATGATTCTGGCTGATATTGCATATCATTTAAATTATAGCAGCAGTGCACACCTTTCAAACCAGTTTAAACAAATTACCGGCCTGACACCTACTTTTTTTAAAAAATTAAAATTGAAAAGGCAACAGCCACTTGAAGATATCTGACATAACAAAGCAATTATATAAATGAAAAAAACATCGAAGGATAACTTTGACTTAACAGAAATAGAAAAAGAAAAATCTCATTTTGTTGTAAAAATTATTGAGTATGCACCAAAAACTGTATTAAGCAAAACAATAATAAAAAAAGCCACTGGAAATGTAACAATGATGTCTTTAGATACCGGTGAGCAACTCGCAGAAAAAATTTCTCCGTTTGATACTTTTGTACAGGTAATAGATGGCACAGCAGAAGTAACAATAAATAAACAAACACATTTGCTTACTTTAGGAACAGGTATAGTTATACCAGCGCATGCATCGCATCATTTTAATGCAAAAGAACAATTCAAGATGATTTCAACAGTTATTAAAAGTGGTTATGAAGAGTAGCAGGCTATTTGTCATCGGAGGTTTTGTTATAAAGCTATGCGCAATTGTGAAACCCGCGTTCTAAGTTTAAATCAGCTTAATTTGAAAGTCTTTAATTACTTGTGTCAAGTCATCTGGCTTAATAATGTATTTCACTTATTCGCAATACAAAATGAATAAACAGTACATTGTAAACAAGTTTAGGTAAATACCCAACAATATATGTAAGGCCTAGTTTTGTGAAGTATTAGCGAAAGACGCCGGAACAGCTAAAAATACTGTATAATATTTCTTCTAAGTTCCTGTATTTGTCTTCACGAATGAACCAATGAATGGAAGAATGAAATGAAGCAGGTGAGTGAATGAAGTGAAATACCAGTTACAGCATTAAGGCATGGGTTGCGAAGTATGAGCCAAAGGATGCCGTTGCGGATTAATGTAGATAATTTTTAGAATACCTACTTACTCACAAAGTATTTAATGGTATCATTTAAAATTCCTCGCCTCCGGGAAAAGTTTTTCCTGTTTTATCCAACCACCATAAGTATTATGCTTATCGCTAAAGCGGGTCCCATCGTTTTCATCTCTCGGTGATAGAATACTCAATGATACTTCATCTTTGTTCTTTGAAGTTAACTTTCTCAATAGTTTAGACCAGTTTTCACAGTGCTGTACGATTACATGTATTACTTCACCTTCTTTCTGCAGTTTACCTTCTACCATTAATAATTTTGATTGCAATATTTCTTTGCGATAAATATTTTCAAATAAATTTTTGAATACAACAAGGTTTGCATTGCCTGTTTCATCTTCGATGGTGATAAAGCAAATGCCACCAGCTGTGCCGGGTCTTTGCCTTACCAATATCAAACCCGCTACACGCACTATATCACTATCATTGCCTTTAATTAAATCTCCGGTTGGTATAACATTACACATTGATAACTGCTCGCGTATAAAACTTACAGGATGCGCTTTAACGGAAAGTGATGTTACAGCATAACCGTGCAATACATGTTCTGATAATGATAACTGTGGCAGCTTCACATTGTTTTCTGATTTACTTTCTGACTGCTGACCTTTGAATATAGCAACAGGGTTGTCATGCAATGCTGTGATTTCCCAAAGTGCCTGCCTTCTGTCAAAACCAACAGACCTGAATGCATCAGCGTCAGCTAATCTTTCTAAAGCGGCTATTGACACACCGGCACCCAATAATTCATTGATACTGGTAAATAGTTTTGTTCTTGCATCAACAAGTATAGTAATGTCTTCTTGACGTATGCCTTTGATTTGCCTGAATCCAAGACGCAAGGCACAATAATTATTTACTTTTTCTTCTAATATATTATCCCAATAAGAATGGTTTATGTCAATCGGCTTCACTTCCACATTGTGTTTTGTTGCGTCACCCACAATTTGAGCAGGCGCATAAAACCCATTGGCTGACTGTTTAATAAACCACAGGCGAAGGCATCAGGATAATAACATTTTATCCATGCAGATACATATACAAGCAAAGCGAAGCTTGCTGCATGAGATTCAGGAAAACCATAGCTTCCAAAACCTTCCAGCTGTTTAAAAATTCTTTCTGCGTATTCTCTTGTGTAACCATTCTTTAGCATCCCGTTCATGAGCTTATCCTGAAACTGTTTAACCATGCCATGCACCTTAAATGTTGCCATGCTTCTTCTTAACTGGTCTGCTTCTGCAGGTGTAAAACCTCCGGCAACAATTGCGATTTTCATTGCCTGTTCCTGGAATAACGGAACACCTAATGTGCGCCCTAAAATTTCTTCCAAGGCTTTTGATGGGTATTCAACCGGCTCTTCTTTATTGCGGCGGCGCAAGTAGGGGTGCACCATATCACCTTGTATGGGACCCGGTCTTACAATCGCAACTTCAATCACCAAATCATAAAAGCATCTTGGTCTTAACCTTGGCAGCATCGCCTGCTGCGCCCTGCTTTCAATTTGTTTCTATAAGTTTATTTTAAAGTGTTATCTTTTTAATCATTTTAATAATTTAAAGTGTGTTCCAAACAGCTTACGGCATATTGAATAATTGTCAAACGAACCATAAGTTACAGTTTAATTATACTTACTTAAATCTTGAACACTTTATAATTTTTTTTAACGCTAATAATTATTGTGTTAGTTTTTACAGCTTGTTTCTAAGTCCTTATAGGGTGAACGGTTTTAAAAGGAAATCGGTAGTTTTATTAATTAAAGGCCTGATTAAAAAAATTATCGTTCAGTTTACGGAAAAATTAATATATATATTCAATGATAAAATTGCATCTTATTGTAATCCTGAAATTTTTTTTGATTATTTTTTTATTTACTACTTCGTCACACAGTTACGCGTCGTCTGATTCCTTATTATCTGCTTTGAAAAGAACAATAAATGAAGCTCCCAAATATGATGCTTTAAAAATGAATCAAATCAGTTTGCTGAAACAGGCTGTTGCATCAAACAAATCTCCTTCTTCGCAAATTGCCTTTTCGCTTACTAAACAGTTATACGAAGCCTATAAGATCTTTAATTATGATTCCGCATATGTTTGTGCAGGTAAAATGTTGAAAATTGCAATAAGTTCTAATGACAGTAATCTTATCATCCTGTCAAAGCTTGATTTTGCATTTATTATGCTTTCGGCAGGTTTGTTTCGCGAAACCTTTGACACGCTTCAATCCATTCATATCAACCAAAGGCCTGATTCACTCAAAGCTCAATACTACACATTGCTTGGACGCTATTATTTAGACTTGGCTTTCTACGACCTGGATAATTATCATTCCGGCGGTTATGATAAGCAAGGTTCTGTTTATATAGATTCGGCTTTAAAATATTACGGTATCCATTCTTTCGAGAATAATTATTACAGCGGTTTAAAATTGTTTAAAGAACATAAAACAGACAGCGCAGCAATTTTTTTTGAGAAATTATTAACAGATAAAAGGCTAACACAACACCAGGCTGCTTTAACGGCATCAACATTTAGTGGTATTTATCAACAAAAAAGTTTAAAAGAAGAATCAATAAAACTGCTTGCTGCTGCTGCCATTGCAGATATAAAAAGCTCAACAAAAGAGGTGCTTGCTATTTTAAACCTTGCAGAATTAATATACCAAAACGGTGATGTTCAGGATGCTTCTATGTTTATCGAAAAAGCAATCACTGACGCAGATTTTTATGGAGCACGACAGCGAAAAGTGCAGCTAAGCGCTATTCTGCCTTTGATTGATAATGAAAAAATACGCATTGCAGAAGCGCAAAGAAAATATGCGATTTTATATGGAGTTGCAGTGACCATCTTTCTTATTGTTCTAATTATTTTGATTTTAGTAATAAAAAGGCAAAACAAAAACCTTGAAGAAGCGAAACAGGCAATTACAGATGCTAACATCGTTCAAAAACAAATTAATGCAAAGCTGGAAGAAGCAAATAAAATTAAAGAAGAATATATAGGTTATTTTTTTAAGCTTGATTCTGAATACTTTTCACGGCTTAATAAGCTCAAGAAAAATATTGAAAAAAAACTGGCTGATAAAAAGCCCGATGACGTGCGCATTATTTTAAATAATATTCAGATCAAAAAAGAAAAAGAAGAACTGCTGAATAATTTCGATAAAGTGTTTCTACGCATCTTTCCAAATTTTGTAACTGCTTACAATAATCTTTTTAAAGAAGAAGACAAAGTTAAATTAAATAAAGACAAATACCTGAATACTGACATGCGCATTTTTGCTTTAATAAGAATTGGTATTTCAGAAAATGAAAAAATTGCGGAAATTCTTGAATATTCAGTCAACACTATTTACGCCTATAAAACCCGCATAAAAAATAAATCAATAGTATCTAAGGAAGAGTTTGAAAAAAACATCATGGAAATTCAATCTGTGTAACAACTTGAAAGGTTAAGTTCAAAAACTTTCATCTATATTAATTTAAAACATAATATAATTCAATCCTTTGATAATCAACCCAAAAATTTAGTGCTTCCCTATTAATTAATTATATTTTCTATACTGCATCCTTTAAAACTGCCTTTGTCTTGCAGTTGACTGTTTTTTTGTTGTCTTAATTATAAAGATTTCTTTCTGGCGGTTTAATGTTATAAAGATTGCATTAATCCTGCCATAGTTTAGAAAACGATAGCGGAAATTTTTAATAATTTAAATCAAAGTAAAAGTCTTGTCATGATGAAATTACGAACAGTCATTCGGCTGCTATGCCTGCTTGCAGGAATTATTTCCATTCAGTCTGCCCTGAAGGCACAAACAAAAATTTCTGGTATTATTAAAAACGAAAAAGGTGAACCTATTGAAGCAGCTTCAGTTCAGCTAAAGGGCAGCAGCAAGGGAACTTTAACTGACAAAAAGGGTACATTTTCTTTAAAGGCCTCAACAACCGATTCTTTAATTGTAAGTTTTGTTGGATATGATGCCCAAACCATCCAGACGGCTTCAAGCGAACAAATTGTATTACATCCAAGTACAGCCAACCTTAATGAAGTCGTAGTAATCGGTTATGGTACACAACGTAAAAAAGAACTAACTGGTTCTATTGCAACAGTAACCTCCAAAGATTTCCAAAAAGGTGTTATAACTACGCCGGAACAATTGATAGCAGGTAAAGTGGCCGGAGTTTCCATAACATCTAACGGTGGTTCGCCTGGTGCAGGAAGTACCATTCGCATTCGTGGCGGTGCTTCATTAAATGCCAGCAACGACCCGCTGATTGTAATTGACGGAATTCCTTTAGCTCCAAGTAATATTTATGGAGCCGCTAATGCTTTAAGCTTAATTAATCCTAATGATATTGCCTCGTTTACTGTATTAAAGGATGCTGCATCAACAGCGATTTACGGCTCACGTGCTTCTAACGGCGTAATTATCATCACCACAAAAAAAGGAACTTCGGGCAAGCCCGTTATCAGTTTTTCAACAAATCTTTCTTTATCAGAAGTGACTAAAACAGCAAATGTTATGTCACCAAGTGAATTTAGAAACCTGGTTGATTCAATCGGTAAAGGGACGTATGACGGTGTGCATCCGTACACATCCTTATTAGGCAAGTCAAATACTAACTGGCAGGATGAAATTTATCAAAAAGCAATCACTACAGATAATAATATAAGCATTTCAGGCGCTTTGAAAACTATTCCATACCGGGTATCGCTCGGTTACTTAAACCAGGATGGTATTTTAAAAACAGATAACCTGCAACGCACATCTGCAGGCATCAGCCTTTCGCCGCATTTATTCAACAACAGTTTGCAAATTGAATTAAACGTAAAAGGCTCTGTAAGCAACACACGTTTTGCAAACGGAGCAGCCATCAGTTCTGCGGTTTACTTCGATCCTACACAGTCAGTATATGATGCAAACTCAAAGTATGGCGGTTATTATGAGTGGGCTTCAACGGACCCGAATACAGGCGCAGTAACGCTGAATAAATTAGCGCCGAAAAACCCGGTTGCCTTGCTTAATTTATATAACAATCATAGCAACGTTGAAAGAAGTTATGGCAATATTCGTTTCGATTATGCACTGCCTGTTTTGCCTGAGTTACATGCCAATTTAAATCTTGGTTATGATATTGCAAAAGGTGAAGGCAAGGTTGATGTACCTGCCCTGGCAGCTCAAAATTATTTGGATAGCGGACAGCATAATCATTATGAAAACAAAATAGATAATACCGTAGCAGAGTTTTACTTAAACTATAATAAAACCATTAATGCTATTAAAAGCAATATTAATGCAACAGCGGGCTACGGATATTATAATAATCTTTCTACTAATTATAACTATTATGGCTTCCGTGCAAATGGCGACACTATTCCCGGTACCGGGCCAAAGTTTCCGCTGGATAAGCCAGAAAATACATTAATCTCTTACTATGGAAGGTTGATTTACACCTTCAACACGAAATATATTCTTGCGGCTTCTTTGCGTACAGATGGTTCATCACGCTTTGCAAAAGATGTTCGTTGGGGTACGTTTCCATCGGTGGCATTTACGTGGCGCATAAACCAGGAAGGTGCACTTAAAAACTCACAAACATTATCAGATTTAAAATTAAGGTTAAGTTATGGTGTAACCGGCAACCAGGAAGGTATTGCAAATTATAGTTACCTGCCGGTTTATGGTTTAGGTGATAATGCATCGCAGGTTTTATTTGGTAACAGCTACTATAACCAGGGCACGCCGGCAGCTTATGATGCAGGGATTAAATGGGAACAAACACAAGCGTATAACACAGGTTTGGATTATGGTTTCTTCAACAACCGCATAAACGGAAGCCTTGATTTTTATTATAAAAAAACAAAAGATTTACTTAATCTGATTCCAATACCCGCAGGTTCAAACTTTAGCAGCAGTATCGTTACCAATGTTGGCAACGTAGAAAATAAAGGTGTTGAATTGTTATTGAACTTTATTCCCATTCAAACAAAAACTTTTCAATGGAATGTAAGTTTCAACGCATCATACAATACCAATAAAATAACAAATCTTACGGCAACAAAAGATTCTTCTTATCCGGGTACGCCTCTTTCCAATGGCGTTCAGATAAATTCCGTTGGATATAACGCTTCTGCTTTTTATGTATATCACCAGGAATATGGAAAAGATGGAAAACCCATTGAAGGTGTGTATGAAGATATTAACGGAGACGGTGTTATTAATTCAAACGATTTGTACAGATATAAATCGCCATTTCCAAAATACGTGCTTGGGTTTACAACACAGTTCACCTATAAGCGCTGGACATTAAGCACAGTGTTGCGTGCAAACATCGGCAACTATATGTATAATGGTTTATCAACCGGTGCAACGGAATCAAACATTACAAATCCGCTTGGTTACCTGGCAAATACTTTATCAAGTGTGTTGTATAATCATTTTTATTACGGACAAAGCTTAAGTGATTATTTTGTTGAGAATGCATCTTTTTTAAAGATGGATAATTTGGGCTTATCTTATGATGCTGGTTATGTAGCGCATAACAAACTGCATCTTCAGGTAAATGCCATTTGCCAGAATGTGTTTACTGTAACAAAATATTCAGGTCTTGACCCTGAAATATATGGTGGTCTTGATTATGCGCTGTATCCGCGGCCACGCATTTATACATTGGGCGTAAACATTCAATTTTAAATTCAAACATTATTAAAATGAACAATAAACATTCAGTAATAACGCTGCTAAGTTTCGGCTTGATGTTATTTGCCGCCTGCACAAAAAATTTAAACCGCGAACCGCTTAATACCAACACATCTGAAACGCAATACAGCACAGTAAATGGTTACAAACAGGTGCTTGCAAAAGTGTATGGCAGCTACTCACTCATAAGCAGTTACGGCGTCGGCACTTCTGATGTTGTTATTTCAGCTTTGGGCGGTGACCAGGCGCCAACTGATTATATACGTGGTACTTTTAATTTGCAGGAATTAACTACCGATGAAGACGTTTGCGCATGGAATGATCCTAACCTGCAAGCCCTGCATAATTTTAACTGGACATCTTCTGATCCTCTTATCGAGGCATTGTATAAAAGAAGTCTTTACCAGATAACCGTTTGTAACGAGTTTATACGTCAATCTTCGGATGATGAAATAAGCAGCCGCGGCTTTAACGGTAAAGATGCTGATGACATAAAACATTTTCGCGCAGAAGCAAGGTTTTTAAGAGCATATCAATACTGGGTATTGATGGATATGTTTGGCAATCCGCCTTTTGTTACAGAAACAGACCCTATCGGGAAATTTATTCCAAAGCAAATAAGCCGCGCAGATTTGTTTAAGTATGTTGAATCAGAGCTAATGGCAATTGATGCAGAGTTAATTGCCCCAAAGCAAAACGAATATGCCCGTGCAGACCAGGCATCAGCCTGGGCATTGCTTGCGCGTTTATATTTGAACGCTGAAGTATATACAGGCACCGCACGTTATAACGATGCGGTTACTTATGCATCAAAAGTCATTGCTGCCGGTTATTCACTGATGCCGCAATACAGTAATCTTTTTAAAAGCGATAACAACCTAAATAATCCCGAACAAATTTTGTCTATTGCTTACGATGCCGTTAACTCTCAAAATTATGGTGGCACCACTTTTTTAATTTGTTCTGCACATGGCACAGACCCGACAGACAATAAAAATTTCGGCATACCGGCAGGCGGCTGGCTTGGTAATCGTGCTACTAAAAATCTGCCGCAGGATTTTGGTGATTACACCGGCAACACCGATAAGCGTGCATTGTTTGGCGTTGGCAGCCTTGAAATAAACAGCGTTATTACTTTTACTGATGGCATTGAAGTGCATAAGTTTAGCAATCAAACTTCAACCGGCACAACGCCTTATTCTCCCAATGGTGTTTTATGCAGTACAGATTTTCCGTTGTTTCGTTTAGGAGAGCAATATTTAATTTATATTGAAGCTGCAAAACGCGGCGGCAATGGCGATGCATCAACTGCATTACAATATTTTAATAAGCTGCGTCAGCGTGCTTACGAAAATTCAACCGGTAATGTAACAAGCTATACATTGGATGATGTGTTGAAAGAACGTCAGCGTGAATTGTATTGGGAATGCTGCCGTCGCACAGATTTAATACGCTTTGGCGAATTTACCAGCAGCAATTATTTATGGCCATGGAAAGGTGGCGTACAAAACGGCACCGGCGTTGATGCACATTATAATCTGTTCCCGTTACCGGCTTCAGACATTATATCTAATCCTAACCTTAAACAAAACCCGGGTTATTAATCCAATAAAAATTTATTATGAACAAGATATTTAAATACAGCGCATTTATTTTTTTGTGTGTGGTGATGTTTGCATCATGCAAAAAAGATGGTGAACAATTTACGATAACCGATGGTAAAATTTCGCAACAGCTTAGTGCCTCAACAAATACAATTGTGTTATCACAAAGCACCGATAATGATACCGTAGTGAGTTTTAAATGGCAGGCCGCAAACTTCGGCAGTCACCCCGCTGTTACTTATACATTGCAATTAACGCAACCATCAGATACAACTGCATGGTCAAATGCAAAAACATTTTTAGCGGGCAGCAATGTATATACCTATAATTTCAACGGAAAAAATTTAAACACGCTGTTAAACGGCATAGGCTTAACGCCAGGCACAGCAAGTGCAGTTGCAATAAGAATTAAGGCTGATGTAAACCAGTACAACGGCGCAGCATCAACCATTAAGGCGGTTTATACAAACACAATTATTCTCACAGTTACGCCTTATGGGTTAAGCTTGTACATTCCCGGTGCATACCAGGGCTGGAGCCCGCCTACTGCACCTTTATTAAACCTGTTGTATCAAAAGCCCGGAATTTATGAAGCATACGAATACATGCCCGGAACCGGTCCGCAGTATTACAAGTTTACAACACAGCCGGATTGGAACCATATAAACTATGGTGATGGCGGAAGCAGCACAAATGGTAACGTTGTGAGTGGCACATTTAGCCAGGATGGTGCAGCCGGTGGTTTATATTCATCTGATGGCGGATACATACGTATTACAGCCAACATGAATGATAATACATGGACGGCTACTAAAATGACCTGGGCGATTATTGGTGATGCAACACTTGGCGGCTGGAGCAATGATACTGAAATGAGTTATGATGAAGCTAACCAGGTTTGGACGGTTACAGCAAACATGATTCACAACGGCGCATTTAAGTTTCGTGCAAACAATGCGTGGCAAATTGATTTTGGCATAGATGCAAACGGCAACTTAAAATATTCAGATAATCCGTTGCTGCCTTATGATGCATCCGTACAGGCTTTAACAGTGCCTGCAGATGGAAATTATACTATCACGCTTGACCTGCATATTTCAGGCAACTATACTTATTCTCTGCATAAAAACTAATAATGGGTAAACAAATAATTATTAAGATGAACCTGTTTTCTTTCCTGTTGATATTGCTGGTATCATGCAGTAAAAACAATACACCACCTGTTACGCCGCCACCAAATGGCGGTGATACAACAGTTATTGATTCAACACCACAACAATATGGAACGCCTTTCACCAGCGTTCCAAACCGTGATGATGCAACTATTTACCAGGTAAATATGCGTGCATTCAGTAATGCAGGAAATTTTCAGGGCGTTATAAGCAGGTTGGATTCTATAAAAGCTTTAGGCGTTAATGTAATTTATTTAATGCCGATATATCCTGTTGGGGTAGTGAAGTCAGTTAATTCTCCTTACTGTGTTAAAGATTATTTATCAGTAAACACAGAGTTTGGAACGCTTAAAGATTTGCGAACATTGATAGATGGTGCGCATAGCCGCAACATGAGTGTTATGCTTGATTGGGTTGCCAATCATACATCATGGGATAACGCATGGATAACACAACATAAAGACTGGTATCTGCAGGATAGTACAGGCAATATTGTTAGTCCGCCCAACACAGGTTACTCTGACGTGGCGCAGCTTAATTTCAGCAATGCAGCTATGCGCCTTGAAATGATAAAAGACATGAAGTATTGGGTTTACACAGCCAACGTTGATGGCTTCCGCTGCGACTTTGCTGATAATATACCGGTGGATTTCTGGCAACAGGCGATTGATACTTTACGCAACATACAAACGCATAAATTACTCATGCTTGCTGAAGGTACACGCGGTGCAAACTTTACAGCAGGCTTTGATTATAATTTTGGTTTTGCTTTTTACGGCAACCTGAAATCAATTTATAATTCAAATGCTTCTGTTACATCTATTGATAATTTAAACACGTCTGAATATACCAATGCATCTAACGGTCAGGAAGTAGTTCGTTATATTACCAATCATGATGTAAACGGTTCAGATGGTACGCCGATAAGTTTGTTTAATGGAAAAACAGGCTCAATGGCTGCATTTATTGTTGTAGCATACATGAAGAGCGTTCCTATGATTTATGACGGGCAGGAAGTTGGTATGACAATGCCAATTATATTTCCATTTAATACAGTAAAAGTTAACTGGAACCAGAATTATGATGTTACGGCAGAATATAAAAAGGTAATTGCTTTCAGAAACAGCAGCGATGCAATACGGGAAGGCAGCTTAACTTCTTATGATAGCAATGATGCCTGTGTATTTACCAAAGAATTAAACGGCGAAAAAGTATTGGTGATAGTAAATGTGCGAAACAATGCTGTTAATTATGCAACGCCATCTGCGTTGCAAAACACAACCTGGAAAGATTCATTTGATGCAAGTGCCTACACAGTTGCTAATACAATTCAATTGCAGCCATATCAATACAAAATATTGGTGAGTGAATAAATTTAATTATGCTTACGAAATAGTAATAAACAAATACTTTTTCTTAACTACTTCAGTTAAAAACATAAGTAGTATAAGTCTAATGATTTAAATCTTATACATGAGAATTGAGTATGCTCCTTATCACAGCATACTTTAAAATCGCTACCAAAAGCTTACAGCTTTTTAAGATTATAAATCAAATCTTTTACCTATGCTTAAGGTCCGGCAAAATAGGGAGAACCGTTTTAGGAGTACCCAATACATGGGGATATACTTGTAATAGATACCTAATATGCCTTAAAGCAAAAGGGGAAATTTTTGCAGGTCATTGCACGCCTTGACTGCATAAAGCGCTTGATAAATGTAGTATATCTTATGCTTGTTTATCCGCATGTCACTAATTCAAAGCTCTGTCTCGCCTTTTTGCATTAAAGATTTTAAATCGGTGGCAACTTAATATAGAACGCTTATTGGTTTAAGAACTTTGGTTGATGGTGCACATAGCCATAGCATGTACTCGATATAGGATTTATCGGGTACTTTACGGAACCATCTGTGATAACACAACATCCGGGTTGATAGAATCAAAATGGTGGTACGATACAACTAGAAAGGCAGTTTAAACCTATATTGTAATTTTTGCGATTTCTTAGCTTAAATAACAGCAATAAAAAAGCGCTTCAAAATTTGAAACGCTTTTTTATTTATGAAATATGGTATTATTGAACTAATACTCTAAGGGTTTGTGTTGTAGTACCGGAAGAAACCTTAAGCATACAAATGCCTTTTGCAGATGCGGGAAGATTAATTGTTACTTTGTTTATTCCGCTACCCGGATGATTGTAAAGTTGTGATGCTAAAACTTTACCATCTGATGAATATAAAGTTAAATGATAAACAGCAGTATTATCATCACTGATATTTAAATTAATTGAATTATTCACCGGATTACCAAGAAGCGTAATACTATGTTGTTCATTCTTATTAAGAATCAAAACTTGAGAATAATTAATTTTGCCGTCTTTATCTAAAATTTTTAAACGGTAATAATTTTTAGCAACAGGATTATTGTCTATAAAACTATACTGTGTACCTGTTGCTATATTTTTTGCTGCAACACTTCCCATTGAGTGCCAGTTTGTACCGTTAATACTTTTAAGCACCTGGAATTGTGAAAGGTTTGATTCTGTTTTAGTAGTCCATACTAAGTTAACTGCATTGTTTTTAACAACGCCATTGAAGTTGCCAAAATCAACAGCAAGACTACCTGCAGTAAAAACTAACGAAGTAGTTGTATCTGTATAAGGACTATAACCAATATTAGCACCACCTGCAAGAGTGCCTCCGATGTTTATACCAATTGCTTCATTTGAGCGATAAGCATCGCTGCTGGTTAAAGTGCCAATAAAGTGAAAACTAAAAGAAGTACCGGTAAGTCCGATTTGTGCAGGGGTGATAGAAATATTATAATACACACTGCCAGTATCTGTAAGGGTAGGTGAAGCTATAGTAGTAAAAGCACCACCATTTGCCAATTTTGTAAGTAAAGTAGTTGGATTATCACCACTTGAACTTGCACTGATACCTAAGCCATATTGTGGCTTAAAGCCGGTAGGAAAAGTAAGATCAGATCTATTGGTGCCAGATACACTTGCAATAGCATCAGCAACAGATTTTACTCCTGGTGTTTGATCTGTGAAACCGGTTGTGCTGCTAAAACCACCACCTTTGCCATTATCAATGTAAATGGCAAAAACATTAGTACCAAGATTTACACCATTTGAATTAGGTGTAACTAAAGTAAAATTTAGATGCGTTCCATCGTAATTGATGGTTAGTGTACCGCTACCTATCGGGCCTTCGCCAACGGTTCCGTTGAATCCCCAATTACCGTTTCCCTGATAAATTTTTGTTTGAGAAAAAGTAGTAATAAAAAGCAACAGCAGAGTAATTGAAAAGTAAATTTTTTTCATGGCAAATTGTTTTGTTTTTAAGATGTGAACTACACAAGGTATACGGTTTCTTTGTTGATACAAAAATATTTTATAGCTTTTTTTATAAAAAAAATATTGTATCTTAATTGTTTACAGCCTAACTGACAACCCACGAAGTTTGATTTAATAATAAATTTTATTATTTAAATCTCACACAAGGTGAAGCCGTAATTTATATAATAGGTTGACTGCACTCATTCATAAAACAAAGATATTCGTGCCATGAACTTTGCAGCATAAACATTCGTACAACAGAAAACTTAGAAACGGTTTTAGTTACCGGTGAAATGGCTTCCTAGGTATCAATTCCATAACGGTAGCACTGTCATTCCGCAGAAACAATTTATTCCCAATTATGTTTTTGTTTATGTAGCAAAAGGAGCCGTGCGATGTTATGACGCAATCAAAACTTATACTTTCATAACGGGAGAATATTTCCTTGCGCGTGTCTTATACTGGCAGGATAGGTATCGGCACGAAATCACCATTGCAGGCGCTTGATGTAAACGGAAACGTTAACCTTGCGGCAAATTCTGCATTATATTTTAATAATGAGAAGGCAATCCAGGTAAACGATTTTAATGTAGCCGTTGGCATTGGCGCAATGCAGAACGGGTTTAACAATGGCGGCAATACAGCTATTGGCCCCGCAGCTATGGGAAGCTTGAAAGTCGGTTTTTCCAATGTAGCTGTTGGTAGCGGAGCAATGACTGATATGTTATTCGGTGGTCAAAACACTGCCGTTGGTGGCGCCGCTTTAGCGGAAATGGAAACTTTAAACGACAGCACTGCCCTGCGATATTTTGCAAATGTATCCTCAGGTTCAAGAAATGCAACAGCACTTGGATATCATGCTTTTGCCTGCCAGAGCAACCAGGTGATAGTAGGAGACCAGGATGTGTCAAGTATCGGGGGGTTTGTTGGCTGGAGAAATATTTCTGACGGAAGGGTTAAAACAAATATTAAAGACAACGTACCGGCCTTGTATTTATAAACAACCTGCAACCTGTTACCTATAACCTTAACCTGGATGCAGTTGAAAAATAACACAACGCGCATCGCTTACAACAACAGATGGCAAGGCTGTGCCTGTATCTGCCACAGATGTTGCAGCAAGAAAAGCCAAGCAGGAAATAGTGTATACCGGCTTGTTGCACAAGATGTGGAGCATGCAGCAAACTCGCTTAATTACCATTTTAGCAGCGTGGATGCCGCAGCTAATAAAAACAGTTTATATGCATTAAAATATGCAGAGTTTGTGGTGACGCTGGTAAAAGGCGAACAGGCATTGTCAAAAGAAAATGATTCCCTTAAAACAATTGTTAGTTTTTTGCAGCGACAGGTTGATAAACTCAATGTAATGATGATTAATTTATCATCTGTAAACAGTCAGCAGTCAACTATACTAACGTCTGGCTTGCTTGCGCAAAATGTTCTTAATCCATTTGCTAATTCAACAACTATCACCTATTCACTACCGCAAATTTATAAATCAGCCAAATTAATTATTGCAGATAAAAAGGAGTTGCATTGAAACAAATCAGCTTAAACACAAAAGGCGATGGCAGTTTAAATGTGGCTACATCCACACTTGCTGCAGGCGCTTATCAATATTCTTTAATTGTAGATGGCAAACCGGTTGATATCAAACAAATGTTGTTATCAAATAAACATCAGAAAATTCTGCTTTTAAATTGATGCCGGTACATTAGTTGTAAGCCCTACTAAAGTTATTCAGCTTTCCTTCTGAAACTTTACATCTAATTATTTTATTAGAATTATGATTATGAAATTTAAGTACTACTTACTATTGGCATTGCCTGACCTGATAAGTTTTAAAACTTTCAGCAGGCTAACGCAAGCTTATCCAAACTTGGTTCAACAGGCATTCACCAGGCTCACTATTGTATAAGCAAGTCCTTTGTGCTCAACAGAATCATATACTTCTCTTTTAACGATGGTTTTTTGTGCAAACGAAATTTGCTTGACAATAACTAAAATAGAAACAAAAACAATTTTTGCATAGCAGCTTTATTGCTGCCAAATGAAGAAACGCTGCTTATGAAACATGGTTAAACAACTTAAGTGAAGGTTAATCAACGTCAGAATTTATTATTAGATTTTCATACAATAATTTAATATCTTTAAACGGAATTGATGGAAGTTTTTTGATAGGGTGAAAATTCGGTTATCCAAAAAATATTGTGATTTTAAGGTATTAAACATCAATAGTTTGTGAACTATAAACCGGACCCGTCCGGTCCGCTTTCAAAAAATCTAAGTCGTTGTTTAACAACGACTTTTTTATTTTTACTCTATTTCTAACTCTATCTCAGTTTAAATTTATTTTTTCTTTATTAGACTGATATAACTTAAGTAAAGGTAAGTGTTCAATCATTGTCTTTGATATTAATGATAACTCATAAAAGCGGTTAAATGGATTGTTATGACCAGCTTTTTAACTGCAAACTTTGCTGAGATATCATAACACTATGCCGAACCGCAGAAGAGCCAAGAACATTTTATAAAGAGATAGGAGAAATTTTTTTAACGAGCCTTAAAGAAGCGACATCAATAAATCTAAGCTGTGAAATGATTAAATTACCTTCATGTCGGTTACAGATACATACTTAAGTAAACACTATGGAACCGATTACCACAATTACAGGTGCATTACTTGCTCAATTCCAGGCTTCAACATTTATTACAAGTGTTATTTCAGGAACTATAGGCAATGCATCTTACGCTTTTCTTAATAACAGTACTAACAGGCTATATAAAAAACTGAGAAATGACGTAGGAGAGCCACATAACCACGACATCCAAAAAGCTGTAAGAGAGGCATATTTAAAAGCAACACTGATAGCAGTTAATCATATTAAGTCTAATGACAAATGGTACGATAAATTTATCGGTAATGATTCATTATTTCTTAATGAAATAGAAAAATACATTAAGAAAGAACTCAAGCTAATAAGCCAGAACGATATTCATTTCGCGGTTACAGACTTTGATAAAGAGTATCAAGCTTTATTATTTATAGAAAATAAAGAGCAATCGAATTTATTGGCTGAAATGATAGTAAAGCTTAAAGAAAGCTTGTTTGTTGAGCTTGAGAATAATGGATGTCTTATCGAAACTAATTTCAAAACCGCGATTTCGGAAGGATGGCGAGACAAAGATAAAAATGTTGATTGGTATAAACTTACGTGCGCATTTTTTACTGAGGAATTAAAAACGAACACCAGGTTATCAACCATTATACAAACCGAATATTTAAAGGATATAAATGAAACTATTACTGATGTAAGTATCTCAGTTGATAATATTCAAGCTCATCTTGAACCATATTATGTTCAATACAAAGAGTTGATATTAAAAATTGAAATTTTAAATATTGTTACTGAAACAAAAGAGATTGTAGTAGAAGTAAAAGAATCTACAGATAAACTTCCTGACACAATGAGGCAAATTGTTAGGGAAGAATTAGATAAAAAAGGGATAACAAGTAACTTTCCTGATTTTAATTTACCCGGCAGACATCAAAAACTTTTAAGCAAAATAGAACAGCTGAATGTTGAAGTTGAACAAATAAAAATTGAAATAGAGGATTTAAAAACAGATGTAGAAGAGGCAACTGAAAACAACAAAGAGCGTAAACAAAGATTGCTTAATCGTGCTGAAATTAATTTTATAAACTTAGCACAGCAGAAGCAAAAAACCGAAAATGAACTGCAAAATTTTATTTCAAATGTTTTAAATCTTGCTAAACAATTCTCGCAACAATCAGATACTTTGTCGCCTAGGTTGGAAAAAGCACGAGCATTATTTAATAATGGTAGATATGAAGAAGCGGATGCAGTATTAAATGAAAGGGATATTTACGATGATATTAAGAAGCATAAAGAAAAGGCTGTAGAATTAGCTAATGAATTAACGGTTAAAGCGCAAACAACATTAATTAATAAATCAAAAAATTGGTTTGAGCAAGCAAATAAATTTTATAAAGATGCTGCTATTATTGATGAGAATGGCTTTACCTGTTATAATTATGGTTATTTTTTGCAATTACACAGGCAAATTTTAGAAGCTATTGATTGGTATGAAAAGAGTTTAATGTACATAACTGATGATTACCATAAAGCTACAGTTTTAAATAATTTAGGTACTTTACAGTTTGAAAAAAACGAGTTTGATAAAGCCGAAATCAACTTTAATAAAGCATTAAACATCAGAAAACAATTGGCAGAGAAAAATCCAAAAACTAATCTTTTTGATGTTGCTATGACTTTAAATAATCTGGCTGGTTTACAAAATCGTAAAAACGAAGTTGACAAAGCCGAAACTAATTATAATGAAGCATTAGGTATTTTTAAACAATTTGCAAACGCTAAACTGTTAATTTATTTTCCCGAAATTGCAATGACTCTTAACAATTTGGCTGTTTTACAATATAATAAAAACGAGTTTGATAAAGCCGAAAAAAATTACAATGAAGCGTTAGGCATCTATAAGCAATTAGCAGAGACTATTCCACAAACCTATCTTTCCGGCGTTGCATTAACTTTAAATAATCTGGCTAGTTTACAAAAAGACAAAAACGAGTTTGACAAATCCGAAACAAATTATAATGAAGCATTAGGCATGAGACGACAATTGGCAAAGGATAAACCACAAACCAATCTTTCGGATGTTGCAATGACATTAAATAACTTAGCCCTTTTGCAGTACAATAGAAACGAGTTGGATAAAGCTGAAACAAACTACAATGAAACATTAGGTATCTATAAACAATTGGCAGATATCAATCCACAAACCTATCTTTTGAATGTTGCAATGGCTTTGAATAATTTAGCACTTTTACAAAGCCGTAAAAACGAGTTTGGTAAAGCCGAAACAAATTACAATGAAGCATTAAGTATCTATGAACAATTGGCAAAGGGTAATCCGCAAACCTATCTCTCCGATGTTGCAATGACTTTGAATAACCTGGCTCTTTTACAAAGAGATAAAAAAGATTTTGCCAAAACGGAAATCAGCTATAACAAAGCATTAGACATCTATAAACAATTGGCAGAGACTAATCCACAGACATATTTAATCAATTATGCAAGGGTCGCTGTTGGTATGGCGTGGTTATATAAAGAAGGTATTGTTAATAAGGATAAATCAATTTTGTATGCAAAAGAAGCTATAAAAGGTTTTACGCCTTCAGGTTTTGTTCCATTTGCTACAAAAGGCAAGAAAGCAGCTGAGTATATTTTACAATATTGGAAAGATGAATAATCTTTATTTAAGCCGCTAAAAGAAAGATAAATACTAATATTTATAAAATAAGCACAAAGATTTATAGATAACCGGTCGATTAAAGATTTATTAAAATGAATAAAAATAAGAATAGATGTTTGTAACGAAATCTATTTATTGCTCCTAAAAAAATAGGAAGAAGTAAGGTTAGAACAACTTTTTCCGTTTTAACACAAGACCGGACGGGATACGTCGTTACCACGTATGTTATTTGATTACTAATCACTTAGAAATTTAGTCGATTTTTTAGTCGATTACAAAGAGCAAATTTAATAAACTTTACCTAATTTCAACCAGTTGACTTTATCGTTATAAAGATACATTTTACTTTATAATTTCTTACTTCCATTTTCTATTACATCTAAATTTATCAAGACAGGTATAAGTAGATAATATACAGTAGAAGCAGTCGTATTTTATATTTCTTTTATCAATTCTTAATCGATACTTCAATTAAATTTATAGAAAAGTATAGTGATGAAAGAAATGATGAAACGAGCACTTGTTTTTATAACATTTGAACAACTGTCAACCAAGAATCAAATTGAATTAAGATATCAACACTTAGGTAATGCTTATCAGCCGCAAAACAATGCGCTTGGAATAATCACAGCCAGGCATCAAATAATTTATGAATATTGGTACAATCACGTTTTGCATTTTTGTTTTATGATATTTGTTGCAATCATTACCACGCATTTTGCAATAAGCAAATTATGTTTACCTGCAGTGGCTATAGCCGGCATACTTTCTTACTCAATTTTGTATGTGTTTAACTACCGATTTATTTTCAACTCTATACTACTTCGTAATATTAACGTAGTTGAAGAACAATGTAAGCAAAAGGCCGGGGAAGAAATGAAAAAGTGTAGAAAAGCGCAGTATTCAAATTTGGCATTAGTCTTAATTGATAAAGTAAATACTCAAATTAGCGGAATGACTCCGTTATTATGGGATGACAAGTCAGCTTTAATGCTCACAGAACTGTATGGGGTTGATTCAGGGAGTATGAAAAAAAACCTGGAATTGCTTTACATAAAAAATAAAAGAAAATATTTTTCAGAACGCAATAAAACTGTATATAAAAACTGCTTTGATGAAGCCTATGGTTATTTTGAAAAGCGTCAGTGTATGGAAGGGGCAAAAAAGATAACAGAACTCGAAACTAATTTTTTTAATAGAAACTAAATGTTTTGCGCGCTCTTCTGTCAATTCATATTTCTATATTCATTCGGAATTAAAGCAGTCTTTTGCAATAAGCTTTAAGCAGCTTGGGTGTCTTATTAAATTTGCACTCTTGCCAAGGAGGGAGTATGTCTATTGACTCACGTTCATTGCATTATTTAATATTATCAAACCTTAATATGTTATCCATTGCTTTTTTTTAAAACAAAGTTATCTACTTGATAATATTATTATAAAATATAAACCGGAAGAAACGATATCCGGCGTTATCATTTCAGTTTGTTCCCTGGCATTAATAGTGGGTTAACTAATCGGCAAAGTTACATTGAAGCCGATACCTTAGGAATTGTTATTTTTCATTGAAAGTAAAGAATGTTTTGAAAAACAAAGAGTGAAAAACGTTGTTGTAAGTATAACATGTTTTAATAAGTAGCCAATGTCATGTAAAAATGATCCGAGAATTAATTCATTGTCGTCACCTTCAGCAATTGCTTCCAAAGCACATTGAATCATATGGGAAGTTTGTGAAACCGGTTCGCCATCGTAATCTTCATCGCCGAATTTTTCATACAAATCCATTATTTCATTTGTCTTGTCTTTTACATTCGTTCATCATTAATAAAAAATTATTTAAAGATTTGCGTGATTGGTTGTTGTGTTGGATGATCAGTATTAAAATTAAAAAGAATTGCTAAGTTGCAATGCTTATAAATGAATGCTAACAATTATTTAAGCAGCCAAATAACCTGGTTAAGATCATCTTCACTAAAACTTTGGTCTGATAACGCAGCTTTCCAGTTTATTACATTTTGAATTTGTTCTGAAACAGGATACGCCCATCTTTTTTGGTAGCAGAAATAACTTCAGTTACTGGAATTGCTGCGATCGTGTAAGTGCCACTCTGCCCTGGAGTGGCAGAAAATATTCTGGTTATCGCCGGGGCCGTATGTATCACTTTATTGTAGTAGTTTGAACGCCTGTATTTTATATTGATGAAGTTTTAGTTGTATTCATCTTCATCTTTAATAAGGTTTAAATAATAATAAGCACCATCAACCAGTGTAAATATTATATCTACCGTTATAGAAAGTTTTTTCACAGATAACATTTTTGACTCATTGCAGGTGCGTATTAACTCTTCTAATTTTTTTCTAAGCCTACTCAATAAAAATTTTGTATCCGCTCCTTGATTTTTTTATTTCTAAAAGTTAGCAAATAACAACTAAGAATACACGTTCCTTTTTATAAATTGAAAAAGACCTTGCTGCGCCGGTAAAGCATTCACTTTACAAGAAAGACTGTTTATTTAAGTGTGCTTTTTATTTGATGGTTTAGCTAAAAATTGATAACTATGTTCTGAGATATACAGACATGTTAAATAGTAATCTTTACCACATTGCAGTTAAAATCTAACCTGGCTGCAAACATCTCAACATTTGAGCATTTATTTTAATATTGAGCTCAACTCTTTACTACCATAAGCGATAAATAAATTTTATTCTTATCAAATTGCAAGATGGAAAAAACGCTAATAATTTATCTAACCAAAAACTGACAACATTTTTCCGGACGATACCCATTGTAAGGTTTTTTCAGGACGAGTCTAGATGCTAAACACTTTCAGTTTTTGTTTAACAGCAGTAATAAATATTTGATTGAAGGATTCAATCCGTCAAAAAGTTAGTTGTTTTCACAGTTAATAGTTCAGATATAAAAGTTTTCCGAAAGACTTAAACATATACCATCAAAAGCGAAAAGCTGTATAGTTACAGCCTTTTTGAATTAATATGGAAGCATCTAACTCCAAGGATCTAATACCACTTTCACGCAATCTTCTTCTTTCTTTTTAAAGATTTCATATCCGTGTGATACATCAGTGAGAGATAATCTGTGTGTAATAATATCATTTAATTTTACCTTACCTGATTCAACATATTCAAGCAATTCATCAATATATTTATGAGCAGGCGCCTGGCCACCTTTCATAATAATTCCTTTATCAAAAAATTTACCTATCGGAAAGTTATCGTAAGCATAAGGATAAACACCTAACACTGAAACCGTACCGCCTCTTCTAACAGCACTCATACAAGCTTCAAGCACTTTCACTGATCCTTTTTCTACATTAATAATTGCTTTGGTACGTTCAAGCGCATTTCTGTCCGGTTCAAAACCAACTGCATCTATGCAAACATCCGCACCGCGACCTTGCGTTTGATACCGTACCTGTTCTATTACATCTTCTGCTTTATCATCCCATAAAATTGTTTCACACTTTGATACCACTTTTGCTTTATCAAGACGGTATTGTAAAGTATCAATAACAAACACTTTTTCAGCGCCACGCAGCCATGCACTTTTTGCTGCCATCAAACCGACAGGGCCCGCACCAAATATGGCAACAGTTTCACCGCCCTGCACATTTGCCCAATCTATACCTGTATAGCCTGTAGGAAAAATGTCTGTAAGAAATAACACTTCTTCATCTTTTAAATTATCAGGCACTTTGCGTGGGCCATAATCGGCATATGGCACACGGACGTATTGCGCCTGGCCACCATCATAACCTCCATAAATATCAGAGTAACCAAATAATGCACCACCCTTTTCAGTTAAGATGCCACCTTCCGGTCCGTAATATTCTGGATTACTGTTTTCGCAATGACCAGGCAAATGGTTATCACAAAAAAAGCAATGTCCGCAGGCAATAGGAAACGGCACTACTACACGGTCGCCTCTTTTTAAATTACTTACACCTGAACCTGTTTCTTCAACAATACCCATAAATTCATGACCCATTACCATCGGTCTTGGCTGGGCGATGCCACCGGAATACATATGTAAATCTGAACCGCAAATGGCAGTTGATGTAACCTTTATAATTGCATCCCTGCTGTTTTGAATTGTTGGATCCTGAACATTATCACAACTGATTTTTCCAGGACCGTGTATAACTGCTGCTTTCATATAGTTTCTTTATAATTGTTTATGATGTAAATTGATTTGAGATTTGAATTAAGCTGCGTAAGAGCTTTGTTGAATATCTATAATATCGCTCAATAAATCCTTTAACGTTGATACTCCTTTTTCACCCATCTTCTTAAGTTTGGGATCGTTAGGATTGGCAGCTTCCAGTTTTTGAATGTTTGTTTCATGCCTGCTTCTTAATAATTCAAGCCACTCCTGCTGGTATGCAGCACCATTTTTCTTTGCCAAACTCTGGCGTGTTTCTACATCTTCATCGCATTCTCCGGCTGGTATAAGCCACATTTGGTCTGATTCATACATCTTTAATTCTTCCGTAAGTTTTGTATGCGATTTCTGAAGTTTTTCCGCAAGGTCAATGGCATCTTTTGTCATTTGCTTATGCTGAGCCTGGCCCATTAATGCAATGCCTCCATACATGCTAACTATCAGCTCATTTACAAGCACCTGGTCAGCAGTTTGTGCTACAGTGCTTCTTTGTGTTTCATTAATTTCTGTCATAATAAATATTTAACTTTTGTGATTTGTTTGAATGATTTAATCAGGCAACTTCGCTTTGTTGCAATGCCTGCATGTTTCGCGCGGTCAGTACAATATTGGCTTTATGTTTTGCAAACTCAATTGCAGTCACACGTCCCACACCACTTGATGCACCTGTCATAACAACTGTTTTATTTTGAAGTGAATTTATTTGCTATTGTTTTAAAGCATTCATTATTAAACGATTTTAGGCCGGCACCTTCCTTGCTTTTTCTCTTTCCCAAAAACGGTGCTGACCAATTGCTTTTATAAATTTTGTGGCAAGCGTTGATGCATCCCTGCTCATGATAATACCTTCCATTAATACAGTTTCATTGCTGTTATCATTAGGCAGTTTTCTTCCGAAATAAGTTGCTTTAATTGCCTGTAATGCATCATCGTCAAATGCAATGGCTTTACAATGTTTGAATGCTTCATTCAAAAAATGAATCGCATCAGGTTCGGCTTCCAACGTTGCTACACTATTTGTTCCTCCCGGCACATAAACTGCATCATAAAAAACGGAGGCTGCGGTCATAAATGTTTTGGCAACAGGAATTGTTGCATCATTCATGCCTGCAATAAATCCAAGCCGCGGTGCTATCACTTCACATATTGCGCCTTCAGCTTCCAATGCATTTTTTATTGCTTGAATGCTGTCTTCATTTACACCATCGGCAGCAAGCACAGCAATCTTGCGTGTGCGTATATCGCTTGTTGGTGAATTCTTCATGCTTAGCGCTGCTGATTTAGCCAGCGAACCTTCTTTCACAACAGGTGCATATTCTTCATCACTTGCATCGGCAGGCTTTGTTTGATTAAGTGGTGTCTTTAATGCTTTTGGCACATGCAAGCCAACACAATAAGCCACTTCGCCCGCAAGCCCTTCATCAACCTGGCTTAAAAAATACAACATGCGTTCTCTTATAGCAATCGTTTCAACTTTTGATAATTCAAAACATAAAGCATCCGTTAAATGATTTTTTTCAGGCTCACTCTGGCTGTTGAAAAACAGTTTTGCCTGGCTGAAATGGTCGAAAAAGCTTTTACTTCTGCCACGAATTTTATGCCCTTCAACCGGTGCTGCATAACTCGTAAAACCACCATCCATCATACCAGCCTGAAAAGGGCAACCGCCTTTCATTGCGTTTGGACCATGCGCTGATTTGCCCTGGTTAATCTGCATGCGCATGTGACCATCGCGCTGGTTATTATGAACTGTATTTACAGAGCGATTGATTGGTATCTCATGAAAATTTGGTCCGCCCAAACGTTTAAGTTGTGTATCTGTATAAGAGAATAAACGACCATGCAATAAAGGGTCATTTGAAAAATCAATGCCCGGCACTACATGACCTGTATGAAATGCAACCTGCTCCGTTTCTGCAAAATAATTATCGGGATTACGGTTTAATGTAAGCGTTCCAATTCTGCGCACAGGAACCAATTCTTCAGGAATAAGCTTTGTTGCATCAAGCAAATCAAATTCATATTTAAATTCATCTTCTTCCGGCACAATCTGCACACCAAAATCCCATTGCGGAAAATTGCCGCTTTCAATGGCTTCCCATAAATCGCGGCGGTGATAATCAGGGTCTTTACCAGAAATATTCTGCGCTTCATCCCATGCCACACTATGCACGCCAAGCAAAGGCTTCCAGTGAAACTTTACAAAGCATGATTTGCCTTCAGCATTTACAAAACGAAAACTATGCACGCCAAAACCTTCCATCATGCGGTAACTACGCGGTATAGCGCGGTCACTCATAATCCACATAATCATGTGCGCAGATTCAGGTGTATTTGAAATGTAATCCCAGAATGTATCATGCGCCGATGCAGCCTGCGGAATTTCATTATGCTGTTCCGGTTTTATTGCATGCACCAGGTCAGGAAACTTTATTGAATCCTGTATAAAGAACACCGGAATATTATTGCCAACCAAATCAAAATTGCCTTCATCCGTATAAAATTTTACAGCAAAGCCACGGGCATCTCTTGCTAAATCAGTTGAACCACGTGAACCGGTAACGGTTGAAAAACGCACAAACACCGGCGTTTCTCTTGATGTATCTGTAAGAAAACCTGCTTTGGTGAATTCGCTTAAATCCTCATTCAGTTTAAACACACCATGTGCGCCTGCACCACGTGCATGCACCACGCGTTCAGGTATGCGCTCATGGTCGAAGTGCGTCATCTTTTCACGAAAAATAAAATCTTCCAACAGGCTTGGTCCGCGTTCACCGGCCTTTAAAGTATTCTGGTCATCGTTAACTTTTAAGCCTTGATTGGTTGTTAAAACCTGACCTGTTGAATCTTCGATGTTTTGCTGCAGGTCTTCTAATTTTTTATTGGTTTGATTGTCGTTGTTATTTGTATCGGTTGGCATAAGGCAATGAATAATTAATAATGAAAAATGAATAATTAATAATATTGGATGAGTAAAACTCTTGAATCGTCATTTCGATTCTGGAATTGTGTCTCGCTGCCTCGACATGACGTTCTTAAAACTTTACTTATATTTTCAACTTAAAATTTTAAAGAGCTACGTAATAAAAAAATAATGAAGTTGATGATTATAGATACTTATTCAGTTGAATCGCCATTAAGCTGCATATTATCCGCAATACCCGAAAGTGTATCATCAGCATTGTGTTCTTCAGTAAGCGTTTCAGATAAAATATTTGCAACGTCTGTTAAGCCAAGCCTGCTGGCAAGCTTGCTCAAACCTGTGTAAGATGCAATTTCATAATGCTCCGTTTTCTGACCAGCCATAATAATTCCGAGGTCTCTTGCAGGTGTACCGGCATCTGTGTCTTCAATAATACCTTCGGCTTCTTTTGTAAGACCTTCCATGGCATCACATTTTTTTGCCTGCGGTTTTTTGCCAAGCGCTTCAAACACCTGCTCCAATCTTTCAACATGCGTTTTTGTTTCTTCGAGATGTTTTTCAATTGCCTGTTGCAATTCATTTGAAGATGCAGACTTCGCCAGTTTGGGCAATGATTTTACCAAATGATTTTCTGCCCAATACAAATCCTTCACCGAATCTGTAAATAATTTCAGCACGCCATCTTCAGGGTCGAGCTGTTGCTCATTCATTTCAGCATCTTCTGTGGGCTGATACTTTGAATCGTTATCATCAGATGGAGTTAATGTATCAACATCTGATGTTGAATAAGCTGCCGGTGTTTTGTCAGCAGAATTCGTTGCTGCTTTTTTCGGTTTAGATTGTTTAGCCATAAATGTTTTTGTATTGTTTATTAATAAATGTGTAACTGTAATTACAAATGCTTTGCTATTTACAAGTATGCCATGAAGAAAAAATACTTTATAGCGAATTAATTCACTTGTATAAATATGTTACCTGCGTTGAGATGAATCTTTTGTTGCTGACATAGAATTAGAATCACTGCCTGATGAATCCATACCTGCATTGTTTTGCATATAAGAATTTCCGGATGAATTTGATGAATTGGAAGAATTGTTATTTGAACTTCCATTCGAATTGGAATTTTGCTGCATATTCTGATGTTGCATATCATTCATCATGCTGCCCGTATTTCCTGCAACGTTTTGCGCATGCTGCAAATGCATTTGCAGTTTTGGCAATAATTTATTAGCATAAGCTTTCGCCTGTGCATCAATGCCATTACTTACTTCAGCCTGGAAAACAGCAATGGTAGCTACATGGTCTCTTACCTGCGCCTGCATGTAAGCAGAATCGAAACTGCTTCCTGACACAAGCATTAAGCGCTGCGCAAACAACCTATGGGTATCATCAGTTGAGTCAGGCAGCATAACACTTTTTTGTTGGGCAAGTGTTTTAAGCTCATTCAGAGCTGCAGTATGGTCTTCAATCATCATTTGTGCGAATGATTTTATTGAACCTGATGTTGACTTTTGCAGGGCAAGTTTGGCGGCATCTATCTCAGCCATATTATTTTGTGCAGCTTTCACCATAAAGCCTTTATCGGTGTCCGTTTTTACCGGGTTATAAAAAGAACTTAGTGCTGCCATAATTAAAATTGATAAGACTAATGTTTTCATATTTGTTATTAAGTGTTGATTGAAATAAATTTCATTGATTAACCCATTGCCTCCTGGTTATTATCACCATCCTTTTGCTGCATTCCTGTTATTTTATCTTTTGCTTCATTCGCTACATCTTTTGCTTTGTCTGAAGCTTTGTTTACAAAATCCTGCGCATCATCTTTATAATCCTGCAAGCTATCGAGAAGCTTTTGCCTTGTAACAGAACCTTTATCGGGAGCGATTAAAATACCTATACAATGCCGATTAATAAAAATTTAATTGAACTAAACATAATTTAAGTTTTAATGGTTGATGAATGTTTTTGATATGATTAAAGTTTTACTTTATAAATAGTAAATGGCGTTTGTGGCGGCCATGTTGGCGAAGCTGTGTTGTATTTTGGCTGCTTTTGTAATTGTGAGCAGCTAACATATAAGAATCCATCCTGAATTGAAAAACTGTCGGGCCAGATTAATAACGGGCTTGCAATAAACACATGCATTTTTAAATCGGGTGTAATTTTTATAATGCGGTAATTTTCCGCATCGCTTAAATACAGGTTGCCATCTTTATCGAAAATCATTCCGTCTGATGATGAGAATTCTCCAAGGTTTTCAACCTTTGAAGCGAGCTTTGCAGCTGAGAGACTTTCATCACGCAAATATTTTGTTTGAATACGATACAGCTTGTTATCTGTAGTTGGCTTATAATACAAATATTTTCCATCAGGTGTAAGCGCAATACCATCTGAATTAAATTTTGCAGGGGCACCCATTTGCTTTAATTCTTTTCCATCAATCATAAAATGATAAGACGGGTCTGAAATAACCGAAGGACTTCCCTGCAACACCTGGCGAATTTTACCTGTGTTTAAATCTATTATTAAAATGCCACCTTCATTTGAATTGGTGAGATAAGCATAATTCAATTTTGTATCAACACGCACATCATTAATATAGCTGTTTACATCAGCCACATAATTAAAGCGATAAATTTTTTCAGGCTTGTCGGTTTCAAGATTAAATTTTACAAGCTTATAACTGTGCTGATACACACCTTTAAAATACGGAGAAGCAGGGTCGAGCACCCATAGCTTATCGTCATCATCTATATACACTGCCTGCACACATACCCATTTACGCACGCCGTCTTCGCCATCTTTCCAACTGTTTGCTTCTTCGTTTGGATAAGGCTTGCGGCTGTTAATTCCCGAGATTTCAACCACATCATATTTATGCGGCTGATTCCATAAAGGATAATTGGTAAACATTCGCCCCGTTTTGGAAACTGCTATACCAACAAGTTCATACATGCTGTCAGTATAAACAAGCTCAAGTGAACGCTTTGCTGTTGTTGTATTAAATTCACTGGTTGCAACGGCGCTGTTTGTTGAAAAATCTTTTTTGCAGGAAATAATGCTGCATGCCATACAGCAAATAATTAAAATTTGTTTCATAAGGTTTAGGGTTGTAAAATTTTTAAAGGTTTTATTTAATCTGTTTCTTTTTGTTCTTTTAATACTTCATCACCGTGCGGCTGTTGTTTGTTTTTATTACTGTTTTGTACAGATGCTTTGCTTGCTGCATCTTTCTCTTTATCAAAATTGTCCGCTTTAGAGCCGGAATTATTTAGCGTTTTCTCATTACTATTATTTGATTTTTCTTTCATCTTTCTTAATTAATTTGATGATTGATATAACAATTTACCCGCATTACTCAATTGCCTGTTGTATGGTTTGCGCTTCCTGCAGATGCATTTTAATTACAGGCAAATTCTTTTGCACAAAATTCAAATCCTGCCGATTGTTGCCACCGGATATTTCTTTTTTGAAATTGGCAATGATAGCAATATGAAAATAAATTGGGAATGTAAATGGCTCCGTTAGGGTATGATTACTTAATCAATTTTAATACCAGATAACCTTATTATAAAACTGTGCGCAAAAAGAATAATTTAAAACGCATAGCGAATAGCGCAGTAAGGCAGTTGGTCTTTCACCATATCAACCATCGTTTCCACCAGTTCACTTTTAAAGCCCCGTTTGTAGCGCACGTTCCTGCCGCCTGTCTGGCTGGATTTTACTTCCTGTAAATCGGGTTTCCACAGCACCTCTTCCGCTTTCGCATGCCAACCAATGTTTACCCCGTGCAGGCGGTCATTATGCGTAAGAAAAATAATTTCACAAGCAAGTTGCTGTTTGGTTTTATCATTCAGCTTGTCATTTAATTCGTCAAACAAAACAATCCAGTCATCAACCCATCCTTCATAAAATATAACAGGTGAGAATTTACATTTACCTCATAGCCGGCATCAACAAAATCGTTCATCACATCAATACGGTCGCTGATGGGTGGTGTGCGACATCAACCAGTTTACTCATTTTTATGCGGCATCAAGCTAAAGCGGATTCTTGTTTTTAACTGCGGGTCATATGTAAGCATTTGCCTGTTTACAAACTTGGTGGCAAACGTGAGCTTTGCGTTTGGAACTTCTTTAAACAGGTTCATTAAATCTTTTACATTAGTCAACTGCTTTAAATAAATATTGCCAGTTAATAACAAAGTCGAAATGTTGTGATGTATTAGCGGGCAGATTTTCTAAGACGGCACTTACTTTAAATAAATGTGCATTATTAAATAGTATTGCTTTGCCTATTGCTGCCTGCGGACTGCCATAAATGTTGTTGGCCATATTTTTGGATATGGCAATATCATCTGCGTAGCAAGCGCTGAAGATGGAGTGCCCTGAATTAAAGGATAGCTAAACATCTTAAAAAAATCCGAGTCTGCGTAAGTGCCGGTATTGTTAAAATTTTATCGCCAACACTAAATAGAGTTTCTAGTTCATCTTCCCTAGACCGGAAGCATATTTAATTTCTGGTATGTTACGTTTTAACTCCGTGGCGAGCATTCCTTGTGTTGAGCGGCTTGCTTCCACTTTCCTTCAGAAATTACTCGTTCATACACGTTATAAATAGTTGTTCTGTTTGCATGAAATGCATCAACATTTAACTCATCATGCACCCATAAAAAAATCAGTAAGCTACAACCGATGCCCAACCCTAATCCAAAAATATTAATGAAGGAGAACGATTTATTTCGCCAAAGATTTCTGAACGCAGTTTTTAAATAATTTTTAAACATTACAAGTTTCGTTCGTGCTTTAATAAGAACAGAAAAAATTAACCTGCAAATGACTCAACCAATATGCCATCATAAAACTGATTGTTTTATAAGCTGATGGTTTAACTAAAAATTTGTAACTATGTTATAAAAGATACAGACATATTAAATAGTGATCCTACCACATTGCAGTTAAAATCCAACCTGGCTGCAAACATCTCAACATTTAAGTATACTTAGCTTCCTTTTTCTTGATCGTGATGATAAGTTGCAGCTCTAAAAATTTAAATATGCAAGAACAAGTGAGGAGTGAGGCAACGCCAACACCGATTTTATTTCCCATTGAACCAACAAAATTCTGGGAAAGCATGCGGCAATTAATCCGTGAGGAGGTGAAAAATCAGGAAACGAAAAAGCCGGTTCTTGTTTCTTTTGAAACGCCCGGCATGACCTATAAACCGCTGTACAAGATTGCGGAAGTATGCAAACTGTTCCAGGTTACAAAGCCGACCATTTACGATTGGGTCAAGCATGGCAAGCTCAAACCATTTAAAATTCAATCAAGGGTTTACTTTCTGTGGCAGGACATCCAGCAACTTTTACCGGCTCTAAAACAGTCGTAGCAATCTGTTTAAATAATGTGTAGTTACAAGTAAGTGTAAAAACAAAATGTAATTAAAGCATCATCGCTTTAACTAATTAATCTTTTTAAAAATAGTAAATCAAGTTTTATGGCAGAGTTTAAAAGAAGGACGCTGGTGTTAAGCACGGGCAAGCAGGTAAAACTTTTTGGGAGCAGCTTCGCTATCGGTAAATCACTTGAGATAGGTGAAGGCCATGCGCCAAATATCTTTTCGTTTTCCAATGAACAACAAACTACACAAACAACCGGTGTAATATCTAATCCTCACAAGTTATCACTGGATGAGTTGATGGAGCTTGCAAATTATAACATACGTCTCTGGATGGATTTGAAGGACAACATTAGAAGGCATGGTGTTCAAAACGCTAAAGTGTTTAACCGTGAATAAAACAATTAACAGGTATATTAAAAAAGCAATAACTGACAAAGATGCCGGTAATATAAAATGCCTCTTGCGCTTCATTTGAGATATTTTGATTTAGCTGCAGTTCCGATCAAATCATTAAACTTCAAACGTGTATAATAAAAAGTTTAGCTATTCGCGAATCACTACGTTGATTTTATTAAAATAATTAGTCGGCGCATGATTCTATAAGTGAACAGGTTGACTTATAACGAAATCAAATTATCAGAAGTTACAGGTAACGTCTTGAAGCAATTACCTCTAAGATGAAGAAGACGTCTATAAGGTTAGTAAGGCAAGCGGTGTTGTTGTCGAACAATAATTGCCGGTTCGACTAACCACGCTTGCTTTTGCATCCCGGTGGTCGCAAAAGAATTGATTGAAACACAAGTAAAGCTTGAATAAGAAGTGTGTAATGGAAACTGTGGAAGAAAGACATATCAAAGCAGGAAGACCGCTTAAGACGATTAAGAAGGATATCCGAGCGGCGGTTAGGTTTAGCAGAACCGAATACTTCATTGTGCAGACAAAAGCAGCTAAGGCAGGCATTAAAGTATCAGCATATATCCGGGAAGTTGCAGTTAATGCAACAATAAAACCGAGATTAAATGAAGAGGAAAGACAGTTTGTCCGACAGTTAATTGGCATCTCCAACAACTTAAACCAGCTGGCAAAGAAAGCGCACCAGGAAGGTTTGCTTTCCGCACTCCAATACTTTGAAGCGTTCAGAGATGAGATTGATAAACTGTTAAAGAGGATTCGCCATGCTGAGTAAGTTTTATCACGGACACTCTTTTTATCATGCCTGCCGGTATATTGTAACGAAGCAGAATGCAAAAGTTCTGTATTCAGAAGGCGTAAGAGGATATGATTTTAAGCTGATGACTGATGATTTTATCATGCAGCAACAATTAAGACCGGCAAAAGAAAAGGCATGCTTTCATTGTTCCTTGAGTTTTTATCCCGGAGAAGTTGTGAATGATGAATTAATGGTAAAGATTGCAAAAGAATATTTAGAGAAGCTGAACATTATGGATACACAGTTCTCGATTACAAAACATACCGACAGAAGGCATACTCACATTCATGTTATTGCAAACCTGGTTAACAACAAAGGAAGAGCTATTTCAGACAGTTACTTAGGATTAAGGGGAAAGAAGATTGCGCAAGCAATTACTGAAGAATATAAACTTAAGACCTCACTAAAGAAAAATCTTGCGCTGACAAACATGCAAGCATTAAGAGGACAAGATGCAAAACGCTATGCTATTTATATGGCAATAACGGAACTGGTACCTCAATGCAGGACAATGGAAGAACTGCAAGGGAAATTAAAGAAGCACTGGATTGAAACGCAATACAAGTTCAAAAGCGGAACTAAAGAAGTGCAGGGCATCAGCTTTAAACTTGGCAATAACATCTTTAAAGGCAGCAGCATGGACCGCAATTTCTCTTACAACAATTTAAAAAGACAGCTGGGTGTTGCAGAAAAAGAAATACAGCAAATTGATTTCTCTAAAAACAAATTGATGGTAAGTGCTGGTGAAAAGAAAGACATCATTATAAATGAAAACCTCAGAAACAAAGCAA
>CAHJWK010000002.1 GCA_903642275.1 Chitinophagaceae bacterium | reverse complement strand
TGAGTTTAATATCAATCAATCGAAAATAATTTGGGTTGATCAACATTATAATTTCAAAACACTTTCGAATACAAACGACTTTTATTACCAGCAGCGTTATAACAGTTTCGACAGTAATGATGCGCAAACTGTTATTGATGAATTAGAAAAAATGAATGCTGATGAAAACGCAATTGATACATTGTTAAATCAACTGAATTTAATGCATCGCAAGCATGATTCTTTGTTGCATTTATCAAGCGGCGAGCACAAACGTTTTCAATTGATAAAAGCTTTTTTACAAGATGCTGATATATACATTTTTGATTCGCCATTTATTGGTTTGGATGTTAACAGCCGCAAGAATTTAAATCAAATTATTAACCATAAATCTTTAACATCAACCATCATTATTATTGCAGATATTGAAGATGCGCCGACATATATAACACATGTTATTGAGTTAGAAAATGGCAAGTTGAAAAGCTTTGCAAACATTCAAGAAGTAAAACATAAAACATTCAATAAACAACAATCAATATTCAATGGAGAAATACCTTTTCAAAAAAATATTGATGAATTTGATGTTGCTTTGAAATTGGAAAATGTTTCTGTTTCTTATGCTGATAAACAAATCCTCTCAAAAATAAACTGGCAAATTAACCGTGGCGAAAGATGGTTGTTGAAAGGTGTAAACGGCGCAGGTAAATCAACATTAATAAGTTTAATAACAGGAGACCATCCGCAGGCTTATGCAAACAAAGTTTTTTTGTTTGATAAGAAACGCGGCAGCGGCGAAAGCATTTGGGACATCAAAAAGAAAATTGGTTTTATCTCGCCCGAACTACAATGGTTTTTTGATAAAACAATATCCGTTTACAACACTATTGCATCAGGTTTTTTTGATACGATTGGTGTGTATAAAAAACTAAGCAAAGAACAACATTCGATTGTTCAACAATGGTTATCATTTTTAAATCTTACAACAAAAGCGCAATTCAGTTTATCAACGCTTTCAAAAAGTCAGCAAAGGCTTGCTTTGTTGGCAAGAGCGCTGGTAAAAAATCCATCATTATTGATTCTTGATGAACCTTGCCAGGGTTTGGATGAGCAACAGGTAAAAGATTTTGTTGCGTTAATTGATAACTTATGCAATCAATCAAACACAACATTAATTTATGTAAGTCATTACGAAAATGAAATTCCAAAATGCATTAATAATTGTCTAAACCTTGATTTGTTAGATTATAGGATTAGCAGAAAAAAGAAAATAGAAGTTAGTGAAGAAGTAATGTGCCAGAATTAAAGTAAAAATCAAAATGCAGAAGAATATTACGGTTATAGAAGGTGATGGAATTGGTCCGGAAGTAACGCGGCAATCGGTGAAAGTGCTGAATGCAATTGCGGCCCAGTTTAATCATACATTTAATTATACATATCATTTAATGGGTGCAGTTGCCATTGATAAAACAGGCAATCCATTACCTGTTGAAACAATTGAAAGCTGCATAAACAGTGATGCCGTTTTATTTGGTGCAATTGGTCATCCGAAATATGATAACGACCCAACAGCAAAGGTTCGTCCTGAACAAGGTTTACTGAAGTTGAGAAAATCATTACAGTTGTTTAGTAATATCAGGCCAATCAATACTTATCCATCATTGCAACATTTATCACCATTAAAAAAAGAAAAATTAGAAGGTGTTGATTTTATCATCTTCCGCGAATTGACAGGCGGCATTTATTTCGGTAAAAAAACGCTGAGTGAAGATGGTAATAGTGCAAGCGATGATTGCGTTTATACAAGAGAAGAAATCGAACGCGTTGCACATCTTGCTTTTCATTTTGCACAAAAACCTGAACGCAGAAAAAAATTAACACTGGTTGATAAAGCAAACGTGTTGGAAACATCAAGGCTTTGGAGAAAGGTTGTGCAGGAAGTTGCAAACCAATACAGTGATGTTGCAGTTGATTACATGTTTGTTGACAATGCAGCGATGCAGATAATGCTGAATCCAAAACAATTTGATGTTGTATTGACGGAGAATATGTTTGGTGACATTATCAGCGATGAGGCAAGTGTGTTAAGTGGTTCATTGGGTTTATTGCCATCGGCGTCTGTTGGTACAGGAACCGCTTTGTTTGAACCGATTCATGGTTCTTATCCACAGGCGGCAGGAAAAGATATTGCGAATCCTGCAGGTTCTATTTTATCTGCTGCGATGATGCTGGAATATTTTGGTTTGGTAACAGAAGCAACACTTGTTCGTAATGCTGTGAAATGGACATTGGAAAATGGTTTTGTTTCAAAAGATGTTGAGCCAATCAATTTTTATTTTACATCAACAATTGGTGATTTAATAAGTGACTTTATTAAATCAAATGAACATGACAAAATCAATCTTGAAAATATTCAGATAAGAAAATCAACAATCATATAATCAAGATGAGCGAACTAAATAAATATTCTAAAACACTTACGCAAGACGACACACAACCGGCGGCAAAGGCAATGTATTATGCCATCGGTTTTAAAGAAGAAGATTTTAAGAAAGCGCAGGTTGGTGTGGTGAGTATGGGTTGGGATGGAAACCCGTGCAACATGCACTTAAATGATTTCGCAACAAAAGTGAAAGACAGTGTGAATAAGATTGATAGCTTGCTGGGTTTGCGTTTTTATACGATTGGCGTGAGTGATGGAATCAGCATGGGCACTGATGGTATGCGATATAGTTTGGTGAGCCGCGACGTGATTGCAGACAGTATTGAAACCAATGCCGGCGCACAATATTATGATGCGCTTGTTACCATTCCTGGTTGCGATAAAAATATGCCGGGTTGCATCATGGCGATGGGCAGGCTGAACCGTCCTTCGATTATGTTGTATGGCGGCACGATTGCAGCGGGGCATTACAATGGCGAAGAGCTGAATATCGTGTCAACGTTTGAAGCACTGGGACAAAAGATAATGGGCAATCTTGATGAAAATTCTTTCAAAGAAATTATTCGCAATGCTTGCCCCGGTGCAGGTGCCTGCGGTGGTATGTACACAGCGAATACGATGGCAAGTGCGATTGAAGCATTGGGCATGAGTTTACCTTATTCTGCAAGCAATCCTGCGTTGAGCGAAGCGAAGCAAAAAGAATGTGATGCGATTGGTGAAGCCATAAATATATTGTTGCAAAAAGATATCAAGCCAAAAGATATCATGACTAAAAAAGCATTTAAAAATGCGATTACCGTAGTGATGGTTTTAGGTGGAAGCACGAATGCTGTGCTGCATTTGATTGCAATGGCAAAGAGTGTTGATGTTGATTTAACGATTGATGATTTTCAAAAAGTGAGTGATAAAACACCAATGCTTGCCGACTTTAAACCAAGCGGCAAACATTTAATGCAGGACCTCGCAAAACATGGCGGCGTGCCTGCGGTAATGAAATATTTATTAAGCAAAAACATGTTGTATAGCGATTGTATAACTGTAACCGGAAAAACAGTTGCAGAGAATTTAAAAGATGCGCCTGATTTGGATTTTGCAAAGCAAGATATTGTAATGCCGCTAGAAAATCCAATAAAGAAAACCGGTCACTTGCAAATTTTATATGGCAATCTCGCCGAAGGTGGAAGCGTTGCAAAAATCACGGGCAAAGAAGGCGAACGCTTTGAGGGAACGGCAAGAGTGTTTGATGGCGAACATCATTTTTTAGAAGCCATTACAAACAAAAACGTACATGCCGGTGATGTGGTGGTGATAAGAAATATTGGTCCGAAAGGTGCGCCTGGCATGCCTGAAATGCTCAAGCCAACCGGTGCATTGATTGGAGCAGGTTTAGGCAAGTCTGTTGCATTAATTACGGATGGTCGTTTCAGTGGTGGCACGCATGGTTTTGTGGTCGGTCACATAACGCCCGAAGCACATGCAGGTGGTTTAATTGCGTTAGTGCAGGACAATGATATTATTGAAATTGATTCCATTAATAACAAGCTTGTTTTGAAAGTGAGTGAAGAAGAAATTGCAAAGCGCAAAGCTGCGTGGCAACAGCCTGCGTTAAAAGCAACAAAAGGAATTTTATATAAGTACGCACGTGTTGTAAAAACAGCAAGTGAAGGTTGTGTAACGGATGAAGCGTAACAAATGCAAATAATAAAAAGCATACAAAACAGAATATATGAATTACGCGGAGAACGTGTTATGCTTGATTTTGACTTGGCTGCTTTGTATGAAGTTGAAACCAGAGTATTAAACCAGGCAGTAAAACGAAATATAAAACGTTTTCCGAAGGATTTTATGTTTCAGCTTACAAAAAAGGAATGGAATGATATGTCATCACAATTTGTGATGACATCCTCACAAAATATTGAAAGTAATAATGTTAACTCATCACAAATTGTGATGACATATCCTGAGAAGCGTCCGAAAACTGCATTGCCTTACGCTTTTACCGAACAAGGTGTTGCAATGCTGAGCGGAGTATTAAACAGTCACAAAGCCATTAACATGAACATTGCAATTATGCGGGCTTTTGTTGAAATAAGAAAAATATTAATGCAGGAAAATGATTTAAAAGAACAAATGAAAGAACAGTTAGGTGAACATGATGCGCAACTTAACCAGATTTATGATGCGATGGAAAATTTATTAGACGAAAAAGCAGAACAACGCAAATGGAATGAACGGGAAAGAATTGATTCAAAAAATAATCATGTAAGTCATATCGCTGCGAGTCTGAAGACTTCAAAGCGTTAATGACTAAGTCTCTTACTTGAAAAGCAGTTATGAACAAACAATATTTCATAGAATTAGCAGACTTCAACATTTGGGCAACAAATATTTTTTGCAGCATGCTTACGCAAATAAGCAATGAACAATGGCAGCAAAAAATCGTCAGCAGTTTTGATACAATACAGGAAACAACTTTGCACATTATCAGCGCAGAAAAAGCATGGCTGCAAAGATTTAAGATAGAACCTGTTGAATGGCTGCAGTTTAATTATAAAGGCTCAAAAGATGAGCATATAGAATTATGGAAGCAGGCATCAGCAGATTTAAAAAACTTTATTGATGTGTTTGATGAACATCAACTTGAAACAATTCTTCATTATAAAAGATTGAATGGCGAAGAAAAGTCAACGCCGTTTTATATCATGTTTGCGCATGTATTTAATCATTCAACTTTTCATCGTGGACAGTTAATAACGATGTTGAGGCAAGTTGGATTTACAAATATTAAATCAACAGATTTAATTGGGTTTTATAGAAACAAATGAAGGTTGAATAATGCTGAATAATGATTTGCAGTACAAGTGTTGCGACGCAAGGGACGATGCCACAAATACTGCAGCTGATAACCAAAAATTATTGCAGTATTCATCGAGACACTAGAAAAAAATAATGAACGAGATAAAGTACTGAAGTTGGTCACAAATAAAAATGTTTATGGAAACACTTGAATTAATAAAAGAAAAAAAGATTGAAAGCAAGACACAAAACATTAGTGGCTCTGAAGCTGTTTTGAAAGCTTTGATTGCAGAAGACGTCCATACAATCTTTGGTTATCCCGGCGGCGCTATCATGCCAATTTATGATGCATTGTATGATTATAATGACAGGCTTGAACATATACTCGTTCGTCATGAACAGGGTGCGATACATGCGGCGCAGGGCTTTGCAAGAACAAGTGGCAAAACAGGTGTTGTGTTTGCAACAAGCGGCCCCGGTGCAACCAATTTAGTTACCGGTTTAGCAGATGCAATGATTGATTCAACACCGGTTGTTTGCATAACAGGTCAGGTATTTGCGCATTTGTTGGGTACTGATGCATTCCAGGAAACAGACGTAATTAATATAACAACGCCTATAACAAAATGGAACTACCAGGTTACAGATGCAACGGAGATTCCTTCTGCATTGGCAAAAGCATTTTACATCGCAGCAAGTGGAAGACCAGGACCTGTGCTGATTGATATTACAAAGAACGCACAGGTTCAAAAATTTGATTATAATGGTTATGAAAAATCAGACCATATAAGAAGCTATCGCCCAAAACCAATTGTACGCAAAGAGTATATTGAAGAAGCTGCGAAGCTGATTAACGAAGCGAAAAAACCTTTTGTGATTTGGGGACAAGGTGTAATTCTTGGTAAAGCTGAAAGAGAGTTTGCAGCATTTATTGAAAAAGCAGGTATTCCAAGTGCATGGACGATTCTTGGTTTAAGTGCTATTCCAACAAGTCATCCATTAAATGTTGGCATGTTGGGTATGCATGGTAATTATGGGCCCAATGTATTAACGAATGATTGCGATGTATTAATTGCAATCGGTATGCGCTTCGATGACCGTGTTACCGGTCGCCTTGATAAATATGCAAAGCAGGCAAAAATTATTCATCTTGATATTGACCCTGCAGAAATTGATAAGAATGTAAAAGCAACAATTCCTGTTTGGGGCGACTGTAAAGAAACACTGCCTTTATTAACTGCATTAGTTGATAACAAAAAACATACAGACTGGTTGAGTAAATTCAGGCAATTCACAAAAGAAGAAATTGAAATTGTTATTGAACCTGAAATGCATCCTTCAGTTGATGCAATGAGCATGGCGGAAGTGATTGATGCGTTGAATGAATTAACGAACGGTGATGCCGTAATTGTTACTGATGTTGGCCAGCATCAAATGGTGGCTTGCCGTTATGCAAAATTTAATGAGAGTAAAAGCAATGTTACTTCCGGTGGTTTGGGCACTATGGGTTTTGCTTTGCCCGCAGCAATGGGTGCAAAGTATGGTGCGCCTGAAAGAACAGTTATTGCTATAGCCGGCGATGGCGGCATTCAAATGACGATACAGGAATTAGGAACGATTATGCAGTTTAAAATTGATGTAAAAATTTTGATTTTAAATAACCGTTTCTTAGGAATGGTGCGTCAATGGCAGGAACTTTTTAACGATAAAAGATATTCATTCGTGAATATTACAAGTCCTGATTATGTACAGGTAGCGAAAGGTTATTATATAGAAGGGCAAAGTGTTTCTGATAGAAAAGATTTGAAATCAGCCCTAAAAAATATGATTGATCATAAAGGCGCATATCTTTTAGAAGTAATGGTTGGAAAAGAAAACAATGTATTTCCAATGGTGCCACAAGGTTGCAGTGTTGCGGAAATAAGATTGAAATAAATTAATTCAAAAGTCAAAATTAAAAAAGTAAAAAGCCGAAGAATCATTTAGAATTTTGACTTTTAACTTTTGAATCTATAAAAATGAAGAAAGAATTCACAATAACAGTTTATACAGAAAACCAGGTTGGTTTGCTTAATCGCATTGCTATCATTTTCACAAGAAGAAAAATAAATATTGATAGTTTGAACACATCGCCAACCGAAAGTGAAAATGTACATCGCTTTACAATTGTTATAAATGAAACAGAAGAAGTAGTGCGTAAGCTTTGTCGCCAAATTGAAAAGCAGGTTGAAGTATTAAAAGCGTATTACAACACCAATGATGAATTGATATGGCAGGAAATGGCTTTGTATAAAGTACCAACAGATGTAATTGCTGAAAAAGTAAAAGTAGAAAGATTACTCCGTGAAAAAGGTGCACGTGTAGTTGTAATAAGAAAAGATTATACAGTGTTTGAAACAAGCGGTCATCGAGAAGAAATTGAAACTTTAATAAAAACATTGGAGCCATTTGGGTTGATTGAATTCGTACGAACAGCAAGGATTGCTATCATTAAAGACAGTAAAGGCTTCCATGAGAAATTAAAAGAGTTCGAAGAATCACAACCGGCAGACGAGTTGATAGAAAATGAATATTTAAATAAGCAGGATGAAGTGTTTACAATGTAACTATATGAAACATAATTATAAGATTAAAAGATAATGAACTAATAATGACAGTTGAAAAAGTAATACCTGTATTGCGAATATTTGATTATAAAAACGCAATCGAATTTTATGTTGACTGGCTTGGTTTAACTATCAATTGGGAGCATTATTTTGAAGAGATACTCCTGTTTAGATGGAAGTTGAAAAAGATGGAATCATGTTCCATTTAAGCGAACATCATGGTGATGGCACGCCTGGTACACATGCGTTTATTCGTTGTGCTGGCGTTAAGGAATATCACGAAGAACTCATTAATAAAAAATATAAATACAACAGGCCCGGTTTGGAAAAAACATTTTATAATACATTATCTTTTACAGTGAATGATCCGTTCAACAATCAAATTTCTTTTAACCAGGGATTGTCCGAATCATAAAGAATAAACATTTTCAAATAATCAAATTTTTAAACTTAAATGGCAAAACTAAATTTCGGAGGCACAGAAGAAAACGTAGTAACACGTGAAGAATTTCCGCTTAGCAAAGCGCAGGAGATTTTAAAAACTGAAACAGTAGCGGTAATTGGCTATGGTGTACAAGGTCCCGGGCAGGCATTAAATCAACGCGATAATGGTATCAATGTTATTGTTGGTCAAAGAAAAAATTCAAAGACCTGGAATAAAGCTGTAAATGATGGCTTTGTTGAAGGAGAAACTTTATTTGAAATTGAAGAGGCTTTGCAGCGCGGGACTATCATTTGTTATTTGTTGAGTGATGCTGCACAAATTCAGTTATGGCCAACAGTTAAGAAGCATCTCACTGCTGGAAAGGCTTTATATTTTTCTCATGGTTTCGGAATTACGTTCAAAGAGCAAACACATATTGATCCACCAAAAGATGTAGATGTTTTTTTGGTAGCACCAAAAGGTAGCGGCACATCTTTAAGAAGAATGTTTTTACAAGGCCGTGGCTTAAATAGTTCGTATGCCATTTTTCAGGATGCAACCGGCAAAGCAAAAGATCGTGTTATAGCATTAGGCATTGCGGTTGGAAGCGGGTATCTTTTTGAAACCGACTTTAAAAAAGAAGTGTATTCTGATTTAACCGGTGAACGCGGAACATTAATGGGCGCAATTCAAGGCATTTTTGCAGCGCAGTACCATGTACTTCGCGATAAGGGCCACACCCCTTCTGAGGCTTTTAATGAAACGGTTGAAGAACTCACACAAAGTTTAATGCCCTTGGTTGCGGAAAATGGGATGGATTGGATGTATGCCAATTGTTCAACCACAGCACAACGCGGTGCATTGGATTGGTGGAAAAAATTCCGTGATGCAACAGCACCTGTATTTAAAGAATTATATGAAAGCGTTGCTGCAGGCAAAGAATCTCAACGTTCTATTGACAGCAATTCGCAACCTGATTACCGTGAAAAATTAAATGAAGAATTAAAAGAATTACGCGAAAGCGAAATGTGGCAGGCAGGCAAAACAGTTAGAAGTTTAAGACCTGAAAATCAGAATGTATAATTATTAATTTATAGTTAAGGCTGTGTCTGAAAAAGTAAAACATCCGGTAGTAACAATCGAACGTGATTGGAAAGAATACATTGGTGAATGTTTATTGATTGTGTTTAGCGTAATACTTGCATTGGTTGTAACTGAATTTATAAATGATCTAAATGATAAAAAAAGAACGGGCGAAGTATTGCGTGAACTTAAAGATGAACTCATTGAAAATAAAAGTATGGAGCAGGAACAATATGCCTATCATTTACAGGTTTTAAAAAATATCGACTCCGCACTACATCACCAGGAATTTGCAAAAAAATTTATTAACGACAGCGGTCAATTAGATTTGACACATACAATAGCACCGGAAGGTGTTTTGAGACATGATTTAAATGATGTTGCCTGGCAAATTGCAAAACAGGATAATATTTTTTCAAAGATTGATATATCAACCTACAGCCTGTTGAATGATATTTATAATAACCAGGCACGTATAACAAATTCTGAAGATAAAATAGCACAGATTGCATTATCCTTTGAATCACGTAAACCTGAGAATTTAAGGGTCACATTAATTCTTCTTCATGATAATTATCATGGATGGGATGTTGACCGCGCTCCTAATCTTTAAATTTATATAAACAAGCAATTGATAAACTTAGTAAGTATTAAAAATGAATGCAATTACCGACATAAAAAATAATCTTGACTTTAAAGCTGCGGCAGTACGCTTAAAAAAAGTTGTTATAAAAACACCTTTGCAACTAAACGAAAATCTTTCGCGCAAATACAAATGCAATGTGTATTTAAAGCGGGAAGATTTACAGGTAGTTCGCTCTTATAAAATTCGCGGTGCTTATAATTTAATGAAGAGTTTGCCGGAAGAGCAATTGCAAAAGGGTGTTGTATGTGCAAGTGCCGGCAATCATGCACAAGGGTTTGCTTACAGTTGCAAAAAATTAAATATACATGGAGTAGTGTTCATGCCCATTATCACACCAAAACAAAAAATAAACCAGACAAAAATGTTTGGTGACGATAAAATTGAGATAAGATTGATAGGTGATAATTATGATGAATGCGCTGCTGCTGCAAAAGAATTTACAGTAACACATCTAATGACATTTGTTCCGCCGTTTGATGATTTTAGAATTATTGAAGGGCAGGCAACGGTAGGTGTTGAAATATTAGAAGAACTTGATTCAATAAATTATTTATTTCTGCCGGTTGGCGGTGGCGGCCTTGCTTCAGGAATAGGCTCTTACTTTAAAACGTATTCACCTAAAACAAAAATTATAGGTACAGAACCGGAGGGTGCACCATCAATGTATAATGCTTTTAAAGCAGGCAAACCTGTAACACTTGATGTAATTGATACTTTTGTTGATGGCGCTTCTGTTAAACGTACAGGAGAATTAACTTTCAAAATTTGTAAAGAAGTGCTTGATGATTTGCGGTTGGTTCCCGAAGGAAAAATCTGTACAAACATTTTAAAACTGTATTCGCAGGATGCAATAGTTGCTGAACCTGCAGGCGTATTATCTATAAGTGTTTTAGATGATTTTGCTGAAGAAATAAAAGGTAAAACAATTGTGTGCGTTATAAGCGGCGGAAATAATGATATAGACCGCATGCAGGAAATAAAAGAGCGCTCACTGCAATACGAAGGTCTGAAACATTATTTTCTTATTCGCTTTGCACAAAGGCCTGGTGCACTAAAAGAATTTGTAAATAATGTACTTGGCCCCAATGATGATATAACACGTTTTGAATACATACAAAAACACAATAAAGAAACCGGCCCTGCTTTGGTTGGCATCGAGTTAAAAAAGAAAAAAGATTATGATGCGTTGCTTATCAACTTAAAAAAATCCCATATTCATTATACAGAGCTTAGTAAAGATGATGATATGTTTGGCTATGTTGTGTAATTGAAATAGAAGATTAAACAGTAATTGAAACGGCAATCTTTATATTAATCTTCAATCTTTATTAACGGTTCAAGTTGTTTAATTTCTTCATCAGTAAATAATTTTGATTCTATAAAGAAGCGTACACCAAGCGGAATTTCTAATGAAAAACTATTGCCTCTTCCGGGAGTAACATTTAAAATAAGCTGCGTGAATTTTACATATTCAAACTGGTCTTTGCTCATATAAAATTTGCAGTTTTCAACATCGCCTAAACAAACATCACTGTTACCCACTTTAAATTCACCGTCTTCAAAACACATTGGCTGACTGCCATCACAACAACCACCACTTTGATGAAACATAAGCGGGCCGTGCATTTGCTTCAGCCTTGCAATTAATTCTTTTGCTTTATCCGTGGCTATTACTCTTTGTATTAACATGATAACTTTTAAATCGTGTATGCTATTAATTTAAAGGATTAAATAAATCCTGCTAAACTTTAATCTTTACATCCACGTTCAAACAAATAAAAAGCAGCAGCATTATGCCGCTGCTTTAGCTTTTCAACTGATTGCTTCATTAAAAAAATCCAAGCTTTTGCTTGCTGTATGATATCAACATATTTTTTGTCTGGCGATAATGGTTCAACATCATCTTATGAGTTTCTCTTCCAAAACCAGATTTTTTATAACCACCAAACGGAGTATGTGCAGGATATGCATGATAATAATTAACCCAAACTCTTCCGGCTTGTATAGCTCTTGGAACCTGGTACATCTCATGCGCATACGCGTCCACACACCAGCGCCTAAGCCATATAAAGTATCGTTACCAATTTGTATTGCTTCATCAACTGTTTTAAAAGTTGTAACAGAAGTTACCGGCTCAAAAATTTCTTCCTGGAAAACACGCATTTTATTATTGCCTTTAAAAATTGTTGGCTGAATATAATAACCATGTTCAAGACCACTATTTTGATGAAAAGCTTCACCACCTGTTAACACCTGTGCGCCTTCCTGTTTGCCAATATCAAAAACTTAGAATTTTATTATATTGGTCTTCACTTGCCTGAGCGCCCATCATTACAGTTCCATCTAAAGGGTTGCGCATTTTAATTGCCCTGGTGCGCTGAATAACACGATCCATAAATTTATCATAGATCTTTTCATGCACTAATATGCGTGAAGGACAAGTACAAACTTCGCCTTGATTTAAGGCAAACATCACAGCGCCTTCAACTGCTTTATCAAAGAAATCATCGTCAGCATTACCACACTTTCAAAAAAATGTTTAGGCTTTTCCCCCAAGTTCCATCGTAACAGAAATTAATTTTCAAAAGCATATTGCATAATCAACGTGCCGGTTGTTGTTTCACCGGTGAACGCAACCTTTTGCACTTTTGGAGATTGTGCTAACGGTTTACCAGCTTCAGGCCCAAAACCGGTAACAATATTAACACACCTTTTGGTAAAATATCACCAATCAGTTCCATTATAAATTACTGCGGTAAGCAGCGCCGGTTTTGCTCCATGTTTTAAAAGCTTCATGGGCAGCATCAATGGCTTTATCAATATCTTTTGCATTGCTACGTGCTGCTTTTGTAAACGGCTTTCCATCAATCGGAGAAATATTATCAAAGTATTCACCACTGCTTGGCGCTACCCATTCGCTACCAATAAAATGTTCGTATTTTTCTTTGAATTTTGGCCTTGCCACTACGTTTGATTTTGGTGCAGCTGCTGTAGTTGCTCATATGAAAGTATTTAATCGTTATTTAATAGTATAAACATCCATACAAAAATCTACATGTAAAAACATTTTATCTTTCTTCACAAAGCAATCAAGTTTTTAACACTCAGATTGCTTTTATGCATGGTTAAAAACTTATACTCAAACTAACAGATGTTATTCTTCAATTTACTATCTTGTAACTTTAGTTTGCCATAAGAAATAGTTATTTTAAAAATTATAAATACGTACTTGCCTATGGCAGAGAATAATGGTTTATATCATCCCTCTTATGAGCACGATTCATGCGGGATTGGTTTTGTAGCTGACATAAAAGGTAATAAATCTCACCAAACAATTTCTGATGCACTTACTGTGCTTGAAAACATGGAACATCGCGGTGCATGTGGCTGTGAAAATAATACGGGTGATGGTGCCGGCATTATGATTCAAACGCCTCATGAATTTTTTATTGATGAATGTTTTAAGCTTGGAATTACATTGCCAGAATTAGGAAGGTATGGTGTTGGTGTTGTCTTTTTTCCTAAAGAAGAAGATGCATTGGAAGAATCAAAAAGATTATTCCTTAAATGCGCAGATGAGCTTAATTTAAAAATTCTTTGCTACAGGAAAGTTCCTGTTAATGATGCTGAAGTTGGCTTTACCGCATTAAGTGTAGAACCACAGATAGAACAGGTTTTTATCAAGTGTCCTAATCACATTAAAGATGAAATTGAATTTGAAAGAAAGCTGTTTGTACTGCGTAATTATGCATCCCACGTCATCAACAAACAAATAAAAAACAGCAGCAGCATAGGTTTTTATATTGCCTCCTTATCATACAAAACAATTGTTTACAAAGGGCAGCTTACAAGCCTTCAGGTGCGCAGTTATTTTGAAGACCTTTCAAACCCAAAAGTTGTAAGTGCATTTGGGCTGATACATTCGCGTTTTGCCACCAATACATTTCCTTCCTGGAAGCTGGCACAGCCATTCCGTTTTATTGCGCACAACGGCGAAATAAACACGTTGCAGGGTAACCTTAACTGGCTTAAATCAAGTGAGCAATCATTTACATCGCCCTACTTTACAAAAGAAGAGATGGAGTTGCTGTTACCGGTAATTACACCCGGCCAGTCAGACTCTGCCTGCTTGGATAATATGATTGAACTGCTGTTGCATTGTGGCCGTTCATTACCGCATGTATTGATGATGTTGATACCAGAAGCATGGGACCAGGATGAAAAGATGGATGCAGTTAAAAAATCATTTTACGAATTTCATTCTGCGTTTATGGAACCTTGGGATGGCCCTGCAGCAATAGCATTTACTGATGGAAATATTATAGGGGCAACATTAGACAGAAATGGTTTGCGTCCATCACGTTACTGTGTTACATCAGATGGCCGCGTTATCATGGCCTCTGAAACAGGCGTATTGCCAATTGACCCTTCATTAATAATTGAAAAAGGAAGATTACAACCGGGCAAGATGTTTATTGTAAACCTTGAGAAAGGAAAAATCATAAGTGATGAAGAACTGAAGAAAGAAATTTGTTCGCAGCAACCTTATAACGACTGGCTAAATAAATACAAAATCCGTTTAGAAGAATTGCCTGAACCGCGCATAACATTTACAAGAATGAAGCAGGAACAGGTGTTTAAATATCAAAAAGCATTTGGTTATACAACAGAAGAATTAGATTATATAATTGCGCCAATGGCAACAGGAGCCAAAGAACCTATTGGCTCCATGGGGAATGATACTCCGCTTGCTATTTTAAGTGATGAGCCGCAACATTTAAGTTCATACTTTAAACAATTGTTTGCACAGGTTACCAATCCACCGATCGACCCAATCCGTGAAAGGCTTGTAATGTCACTCGGAACTTTTTTAGGTAATATCGGCAATACTTTGGTTGAAGATGAGCTTACCTGCCACAGCGTTTCGCTTAAGCAACCAGTGCTTACAGATTTTGAATTAGAAAAGATAAGAAGTATTGATACAGGCGCTTTCCAGGCAAAAACATTACAATGTTATTTCAGGGCGAATGGAAAATCCGGCTCATTGGAATCAGGCATTGACAGGCTTTGCCGTTATGCAGTTGATGCAGTGAATGATGGATTTAAAGTTTTGATTTTACAGGATAGAGCAATTGATTCTGATCATGCTTCAATTCCCTCATTGCTTGCAACGGCTGCAGTACATCATCATTTAATAAGAGAAGGCATTCGCGGACAGGTTGGAATTATTGTTGAAGCCGGTGACATTTGGGAAGTGCATCATTTCGCCTGTTTGATTGCTTTTGGTGCAACAGCTATCAACCCGTACCTGGCATTATCTACTATCAGCGATTTAAAAGAAAGTGGAAAGTTTCAAACGGAATTAAGTGAAGATGAGCTTAAGAAAAATTATATTAAAGCAGTTGATGACGGATTGCTGAAAGTATTTTCAAAGATGGGCATCTCTACTTTACAATCATACCAGGGCGCTCAGATTTTTGAAATACTTGGTTTGAATAAAGAGGTGGTGAATAAATATTTTACCGGTGCCATTTCACGTATTGAAGGAATGGGTTTGGATGAGATTGCGAAAGAAGTGCTTATAAAACATTTTTATGCGTTTGGTAAAAAAGACAACGTAGAACGTTTACCAGGTGGCGGTGTTTATAAATGGAGAGCAAAGGGCGAGTTTCATTTGTTCAATCCAACAACCATTCACTTGTTGCAATATTCAACAAGAATGAATGATTATAAAATCTTTAAAAAATATTCAGCAGCAGTTAATACACAAAGTGAAAAAGCTTGTACGTTGAGAAGCTTGTTTCAATTCAAAAAAAATCACCCGTCTATTTCAATTGATGATGTTGAACCTGCTGAAAATATTTATAAACGATTCTCTACGGGTGCCATGAGTTTTGGCTCTATTTCATGGGAGGCACATACAACGCTTGCCATTGCTATGAACAGGCTTGGTGGTAAAAGTAACACAGGTGAAGGCGGTGAAGATGATGCACGTTATAACCGTTCTCCAAACGGTGATTATATGCGCAGCGCTATTAAGCAAATTGCATCTGCACGTTTTGGTGTTACCAGTTTATATTTAACGGAGGCTGATGAACTGCAGATAAAAATGGCGCAGGGAGCAAAGCCTGGTGAAGGTGGACAGTTGCCGGGACATAAAGTTGATGACTGGATTGGAAGGATACGTCATGCAACGCCGGGTGTTGGTTTAATATCACCGCCGCCGCATCATGATATTTATTCTATAGAAGATTTGGCGCAATTAATTTATGATTTAAAGAATGCAAACCGCAAGGCAAGAATAAGCGTAAAGCTTGTAAGCAAAGCCGGTGTTGGAACGATTGCAGCCGGTGTTACAAAAGCAAAAGCAGATGTTGTGTTGATTGCCGGGCATGATGGAGGAACAGGTGCATCGCCGGTGAGTTCAATTCGCCATGCAGGTTTACCATGGGAGTTGGGCCTCGCTGAAACGCATCAAACACTGGTTAGAAATAAATTAAGAAACAGGGTTGTGGTGCAGGCCGATGGACAAATGAAAACAGGAAGAGATATTGCCATAGCTGCTTTACTTGGTGCAGAAGAATGGGGCATTGCAACTGCTGCTTTAATTGTTGAAGGATGTATCATGATGCGGAAATGTCATTTAAACACTTGCCCTGTTGGCGTGGCAACACAAGATGCAGCATTAAGAAAAATGTTTACCGGTGATGCTGAACATGTAATTAATTTCTTCAAATTTATTACGCAAGAATTAAGAGAGATAATGGCTGAACTTGGTTTTAGAACCGTTAATGAAATGGTTGGCCAGGTTGATTGTTTGGAAACCAAAAAAACTATTACACATTGGAAGTATGCTAACATCAATCTTTCAGCAGTATTGTATAAACAAAAGATGCCTTTAAACGCACCGTTTTATTGCAGCGAAAAACAAGATGATGTAATTGCAGATGTACTTGACTGGAAACTATTGGAAAAAGCCAAACCTGCAATCGAACATCAGCAAAAAGTAATTGCAGAATTTGATATCAAAAATACTGACCGCACAATTGGAACAATTGTTTCAAACGAAATTACCAAGATATATAAGTCTGCAGGTTTACCGGCTGATACTATTCACTTTAAATTTAAAGGAACTGCAGGTCAAAGCTTTGGAGCCTTTACCACAAAAGGTTTAACGCTTGAATTGGAAGGTGATGCCAATGATTATTTTGGCAAAGGATTAAGTGGTGCAAGGCTAATTATTTATCCACCGAAAAATGCAAAGTATGTTCCTGAAGAAAATATAATTATTGGTAACGTTGCTTTATATGGAGCAACAGAAGGGGAAGTATTTATTCGTGGTAAAGCAGGTGAGCGTTTTTGTGTGCGCAACTCCGGTGCTGTTGTCGTAACAGAAGGTGTTGGCGATCATGGTTGTGAATATATGACTGGTGGAACTGCTATAATTCTGGGTGCAACCGGGAGAAATTTTGCCGCAGGAATGAGTGGCGGCATTGCTTATGTATATAATATTCATGGAAATTTTGCTGATAACTGCAATAAAGAAATGGTTGATCTTGATCCGCTTAGTGAAGAAGACGAAGTAATCTTACAACAATTAATGCGGAAACATGTTACTGCCACAGACAGCACTGTTGCGAAGTTTATGTTGAATGATTTTGAAAATCAATCAAAAAATTTCATTAAAGTATTTCCGAAAGATTATAAGCAAGTACTTCTTCAGGGCAGCTCAAAATTGCAACATCAGGATGCTTAGTCTTTATTAGCAAAACATACACTTAAAACTTATAATATTCGATGGGGAAACCAACAGGATTTCTTGAGTTTGAAAGAGAAGTGCCGGTAAAAATTCCGGTACAGGAAAGAATAAAAAACTTTCATGAGTTTGTTGGAAGATATAGTGATGTAGAGCTGAATCATCAGTCTGCACGATGCATGGATTGCGGTGTTCCGTTTTGCCAAAGCGGTTGTCCGTTAGGAAACATCATTCCTGAGTTTAACGATGCTATCTACCGCAAAAGCTGGAAAGAAGCTTATGAAATACTTTCGTCAACAAATAATTTTCCTGAATTTACTGGCCGTATCTGCCCTGCGCCTTGCGAACATGCGTGTGTTCTTGGTTTAACACAGCCTCCCGTTGCTATTGAAGAAATTGAAAAGCATGTTATTGAAATAGCATTTGATAAAGGTTATGTTCAGCCTAAAAAAATAAATATCCGAACAGGAAAAAAAATTGCCATAATTGGTTCAGGACCGGCAGGGTTGGCTGCTGCTGCACAACTTAATTATGCAGGCCATTCAGTAACTGTTTTTGAAAGAGATGATGCGCCTGGCGGGTTACTTCGTTATGGTATTCCTGATTTTAAATTGGAAAAACATTTTATTGACAGAAGGCTTAAGTTAATGGAAGAAGAAGGAATTATTTTTAAATGCAATGCAAATGTTGGCGTTAATATTTCTGCTGATGAAATTATAAATAACTATGATGCAGTTGTACTGGCAGGCGGCTCAACTGTTCCGAGAGATTTATCAATTGAAGGTCGCAATTTGAAAGGTGTTCATTTTGCAATGGAATTTTTAAAGCAGCAAAACAAATTTGGCGCTGGTAAAAATCCATTTGATAATAAAAACATAGAAAGCAATATTTATGAAGAGCCTATTTCAGCGGAAGGCAAACATGTAATTGTTATTGGCGGTGGTGATACGGGCAGTGATTGTATCGGCACTTCAAAAAGGCAGGGCGCATTATCAATAACACAGATAGAGTTATTACCACAGCCGCCAACATCAAGAACGCATCACATGCCATGGCCAACATATCCTATGTTATTAAAGACTACTTCATCACATGAAGAAGGTTCTGACCGGAAATGGGCTATAGCAACAAAAGAATTTATGCATAATGAACAAGGTAAATTATGCAGCCTGGAAGTTGTAAATCTTGAATGGAAAATTGCTACCGATGGCAGAGCCGCAGGTTTTGAAGAAGTTAAAGGAACTGAAAGAATCTTGAAATGTAACCTTGTTTTACTGGCGATGGGTTTTACTAATCCGCAGTTTAAAGGAATGCTTAATGATCTGAATGTTGATCTTGATGAGAGAAAAAATATTAAAGCTGATAACAAAACATATCAAACCAATCAATCAAAAATATTTGCAGCAGGCGATATGCGCCGCGGACAATCTTTGGTGGTATGGGCTATTGTGGAAGGAAGAGAATGCGCAAAATCAGTAAATGAGTTTTTGAATAATCAAGATTAAAAATGAAGAGTTATTGCAATTATTCAGCAGATAATTACTCTAAGTGTTTAGGTGAGTATATACTTGCTGAAAGCCTGCAATTGAATAAATATTTTAGTTCATTTTCCTTTTTAAATTGCTTACCTGGTCCTGTAAATTATTTACAAGGCCGGCAAGTTGGTTAACATCCCATCTTTGTTGCGTATTAGCTTTTGTAATTACCATCTGCGCCTTCCAAACTTCCAGAATATCATCAGGATTTACGTGATAAGGTTCATATTGTGGGTTATCGCTGATTAATGTAAGTTTGTTTTTATAGCGGTTGTTTTTCATGATGCGCTTATAAACAATGCCTTCACTTTTTGAAACTACTACATAAGTGTTGTTCACTTTAATATCATCCATAGCTTCTACCCTTTCGCCAACAATAATACTGCCGCTTGGCGTAGGTAACATGCTGTCTCCTATTATTTCAAAAGCACGGTATTCACCAGGTGCAAGCATTGGTAAAGTAAAAGTGTTCAGTTCATCTACAAAATCAGGATCGGCATAACCGGCCAAATAACCTGCTGCTGCTTTTACTGGTACAAACTGAATTTCATTTATATCACCCTGCAATTTTAACTGCCTGCGTTTATCAATATAATTGCCGCCTTTTTTTGAAGTAGTTAAATCTTTAAGTAGCAATTCATCAAGACTTAATTTAAATATGCTGCAAAGATTTTCAAGCACATCAAGTCTTGGTTCAGCACGTTCTTCTTCATAAGCACCTACCAAAGAACGTTTGATTTTTAATTTATGTGCAAACTCTTCTTGCGTCCACCCACGCAGTTTACGCAGATGTTTAAAATTTTTACCAGCAAAACTCATAACTAAGTGATTTAGCCGCAAATTACTAATTATTTTAGTTATAAAAAATAAATTTACAGCGAGCTGTAAATTTTATCACTAAATAATAAGGAGCAGAAACAGAGATTAAAGGATAAGAAGAGTATTAGTTTTCATAAAAAACTTGCATTAGTACGTCAGCGTTCTTATAACTGGTGCTTTGCCAGGGCATCAAACTTTGCCTTCTGTCTCTGCATGTTAGTTTGACAATTAGTTTTAATAAATAGCGAATTCAAATTTATATGTAAATTTTGCAATTTGGTCACAATGACGGAAATTTATTATACAATGTAGCTTAGTTTAAAGCCACATTGTATAATTGATTATTAGATTTTTGTTTTTTATCGCCCAGCATTAAAACTTCATTTACCTGAACTTGTGTTAAGTAATGCTTAGTACCGTTTTTATCTGTATAGTTACGGTTTATAAGTTTTCCTTCAATGGCAACCTCGCTGCCCTTTGATAAATATTGCTCTGCAATATCTGCTAACTTGCCCCAAGCAATAAGGTTGTGCCATTGTGTTTCTACAACCTTCTCACCTTTTGAGGAACGATAACTTTCATTAGTAGCAATACTGAAGCGTGCCATTTTCTTGCCTGCTTCTGTTGTGCGTATTTCAGGATTATTACCGAGATTTCCAATTAACTGGACTTTGTTTTTTAGTGCGTACATGATACATTTTTTGTGTTCCCCAACGAACGGAACTGGTTTTTTAAATTTATTATTTCAATCACCGGCGGCGCCTTGCCAATGACATAACAAAGATGCAGTTGCCAGAAAGCCGCAGCGGTTTTTATTCGTTTATATATTCATGTATGCGTTTGTAAACGGTTGCAACTGAAAAGCTTTATCTTTATAAGGCAATAATATACTTGTTTACACTAAGCATTAAAAACTCTCACAAGACCAGTATGGTAGGAAACTTTAAAGAACAAAACCTAAGTTGACGATTATTGCCGTAATAATTATAACGACCAGCTTAAAGCGAATACTAACAATTACATGCGTAACATCAATAATGCTTTAAGCAAAAACCGCCGTATTCTTGAGGCACTTTTATCACCTGAAAATGAGACAATAAAAACGAAAAAAGAAAAGTTGATACATGAAGGTTTTTCTTTTAAATACATCGCATACATATACCACCAAAAAAGGCAGCGCCTATTTTTATTGTTATGAATTTGGATATCTGCCACTTGAAAGCGATTGGTATCTTATAGTGAAAAGAAAAGAAGAATAAATTAACTCCTACCAATTTGATAGGATTGTATCTTCACGCACTTAAAAAAAAATTATGAGTTTACGCCTGGGAGATATTGCTCCAGACTTTAAAGCAAAAACATCGGTTGGTGAAATTGATTTTTACGAATACCTTGGTAACGGCTGGGGAATTTTGTTTTCACATCCTGCAGATTACACACCGGTTTGTACAACTGAACTTGGTAAAACCGCTTTGTTGCAGGAAGAATTTGCAAATCGTAATACAAAAGTACTGGCGTTAAGTGTTGATAAGCTGGATAAACATGCCGGCTGGATTAATGATATTAATGAAACGCAAAAAGTAACTGTGAGTTTTCCGCTTATTGCAGATGAAGATAAAAGTATAGCCAATGCTTATGGCATGATTCATCCCAATGCATCTGAAACTTTTACCGTTCGTTCTTTGTTTATTATTGGGCCTGATAAAAAAGTTAAGTTGATGATAACGTATCCTGCAAGCACCGGCAGAAATTTTCATGAAGTATTGCGTGTATTAGACAGCTTGCAGCTTACTGCTAATTATAGCGTGGCAACACCTGCAGATTGGAAAGAAGGTGAAGATGTTATTGTTGTGCCTGCCGTTTCAACTGAAGCAGCCAAAGAAAAATTTCCTAAAGGTTTGAACGTAGTAAAACCTTACCTGCGTTATACACCTCAGCCGAATAAATAAACAATTTAGTTTCTATAGATTAAGTATCTCATAAATCGTAAAACAATAATTTAATCATCGTATTAAAACTGTTGTTCCGCGAAGTGAAACTTTTTTCTTATTCGCATCTGTATAATCAAGAATCCATATATATGTGCCGGTTGGTTGATGCATACTATTTTTTGTACCGTCCCATTTTTTCGTCCAGTCCTTTGTTTCAAAACTAATTCACCAAAACGATTATAAACACGAAAAATAAGGTTAGTTGTTTTGTATGCATTTATGGGATACAAATAATCGTTGAGCCCATCACCATTTGGTGTAAATGCAGATGGCACAGCAATGTAACAGTTTCTTTCAACCTTTAATATATGATACGCCGAATCTTTACAACCCGCACTGTCAGTAACGTTTAAAGAAACAGTATAGGTTGTTGTATTGTCTGAAAGAATATAATTAACCACAGTGTTTTTGAACGGTGCTTGTTTGGCCGTTTCCAAAATTCCATTGCCAGCTTGAAATATCGCCGGTACTTATATCTGTGAAAGTTGCTGTATCAGAAGGTTTGCATAAAAATTGTGTGTTGGAGAAATTTGCTTTAACCGGAATATTACCAACAACTTTTATTGTTGCTTTTGCAGTATCGCTGCAGCCATCTGCACTTGTTGCATTAACAATATAGGTTGTAGTTAAAGTTGGATTTGCTTTTGGATTTTGAATAGTGTTGTTTGATAAGCCTTCTATTGGCGACCATGAATAACTTGTTCCGGCACTTGCATGCAACATAACCGAATTACCGTTGCAAATGGAAGTATCAGGCCCGGCAATAACATCAACGCCATTTATTTTCACATGCGTTGTAGTATTTGCAGTGCATCCGCCTAACGATGTTACCTGCACATAATATGTTCCACTATCTTCAAGTACAACATTTGGTATATGTGGTAATTGAATGTTATCATAAAAATTGTTTGGTCCGTTCCATATATAACCAGCTCCGCCTTCTGCATTAAACTGCAGATCTTGTCCGGTGCAGACAGGAGAATTATTAGTGATGATGAAATTTTTAGGTGGTCCGTTTACTTCTACTTTTATGTTATTTGACGTTACCCTGCAATTCGGATTATTAATGTTTGAAATATCTGCGCCTGATAATCGAAATAAAAAGGTGTCAGGCTTTGAAAATATTGAAGAATAAATATTACCTGTTGCACCAGGAATATCCGTCCATGTTAAACCGCTGTCACTACTTTGTTGCCATTGCAATGCAGGATTCAAATAATAAGCACCTATTGAACCAGACATTGAAATTGTTTTATTCTCCTTATAACAAACACTTTTTACAATTGTGCTTTGATCTTCATTTATAAAATTTACCTGTGCTTTTGGCCCGTAGGGTGTAATAACAACATCGTCAATGGCAAAGTCTTCGCCACAATTATATCCCTCATGTAATAAGGTTATTTTTATAATAATCCGGTTAACATTATCGGGTATGGTGAAATTAAACCCATATGTGCTGAACTTATAGCCAGTTGGTGGTGGCTCAGCATATTGAATACCCTGGGTTGTATCCTTGTTTAGCAGGTTTCCTGCATCATCTTCTAACCTCAATTCGAACGAAGGAAAATTAGGAAAGAGGCAATCATTCGAAGGCGTATCTGTATTAATAATGGCTACAGAAAAATTATAAATGCTGCTGCTACACAAATTTTTTTTAGAAGTTGTATCTTGATAAACAAGCATGTTGCCCGGTTCGGTTGTATTGTTAATCAACATGAAATAACCGTAATCGCTTGGGCTGTGATCTTGTGAAAGATCTATCCATTCTCCATTGAAACATCCTTTTATATTCATTCTTCTTACAAGCGTATAGCTGCCAGCTGGCGGGCATAAAGCATTGCTGTAAGTAAAATCTGTTTTAATACTGCTGTTTAATTGCGGACCAATTGTGTTAGGATCAATATTGCCTTCGCCAAACGTTTGAATATATATCGGGTCTCCAAACTGAGCTGATATAATTGAAGCATTTGTTAGTGAAATAATTAATACTAAAAAATATTTTAGGCAACAATTCATGCAAGCATGCTAATCTACTGCTATTTACCAGGAAAATTATTTATCTGCAACAGGTTTTTCTTCACTCAATTTTTGTAATCCATTTTTTATATCATCATTCTGCATAAAGAGATTCCATAGCAACCCGCTTCTGTAATTTTCAATCATCACAATAATAGGTGCCTGGTTTAAACCCATATACAACCCTGAACACCAGTTTTCATCTAAATTAAATGCATCGTAAAACCCATAAGCGCCCCACAAAAATTTTCCATAATTGCGGTAATAATTTTTTAATGCAGCCATCGCTTCATCCGGCAAATAAGGGAAGGATGATAATGCACCGGTCGGCGTTATCTTTCCATGGTCAGCATCCATAGTTGGTGCATCTGCAGAATAATCGTACAAGCCATCACTTGCTGTTAATCCCCAAGCATTAGCACCATAACCTTTATGTTTTTTCGGATTTGAAATACAGTATCTATAATTTATGGTTGCAATGTTTTTATTGTTGGAAAAATAATCTGTGTAAGCATCTTTCGTATCATGCGGATTGAGTCCCATAAAAGAATAATGCGTAAAGAACAATGGGCCGCCGTTTGAAACACCAACCTTTAAAGGCACACCAAAATATGTATTACCATTTGTATAATGATTACCATCTTTTACATTACTCCATCCTTCACGATAATAGGCTGCATAATCGCTTTGACTTGCCCAGCCTGAATAATACATGGAAGCAGTGATGGAATGTGTTGGAGAACAAATGCCAAGTATATAAGTAATCATCGTTTCATTCCAGCCAATTAATTTATGATTAATTACCCACGCTTTATCCGGGCTCCAGTGCCAGTATAAAAACTTACTGTCAGGCGTTTGTTTGTACCAATCCCATTCAACACCTTTCCACAAAGTATCAATGCGATTTCTGATTGTTTCTTCTGCTGAATTATTTGCATTGAAATACTGCCGTGCACATAATAAACCCTGCATTAAAAAAGCTGTTTCTACCAAATCTCCACCATCATCACGATCACCAAAAAAAGGAACAACCTTACCTGTTTCACCATTTATAAAATGCGGAAATGCACCATGAAATTTTTCTGCTTTCATAAGAAATGAAGTAATATTATCAAAGCGGTCAACCAATTGCTGATGTGTGATAAAATTCCTTTCTGTACCTGCAATTAAAGCCATCATTCCAAAACCTGAAGCGCCAGCAGCAATCATGTGATGACGGCCGGGAATATCTTCTAATGCAAGCCCGCTGTTGCTTTCAGCCCCTTCCCAATAATATTGAAAGTTAGCTTCCTGCACCATATCAAGCAATGCAGAATCGCTCATTGTATGAGTTGCAGCCGAGGCAATATTGGAAGAAGATGATTCATTATAATCATCATCTAAATAAGAAATTTTATAATAAAATGTTGAGCCGGTTGTGTCTGTAAAATCAGCGTACCGGTTTATCCATGTTGATTGGATACCCACAGGAAAAAAATTTCTGCCATCGTCTGAGCGATAGACTTTAATATATTTAATTGATGAATCGGTTACAGGTTTCCAGGTTATATCAACGTGCTTTTCGTATGCTGCAGCATTCGTTATTATTGGTGGTGAAAGATGATTACCAATATTTACTTCAGGTAACAATTCAACCTGGTCAATGTATAGATTATGTTCTTTACTGTCCGCAATTTGTTGTTTGAATTTAATTTGATTGACAACATTAGACAAAATCTTATTACCAAAATCTTTTAAAGGAATAGAAATCTTTATCCATTTGTTAGTTTCATAATTACTTATATAATGTTGAATTGGTAAGTATGGTGAAATATTATTGCTGTCTTCTGCAAGCGCAATTAATGGCAGCGAATTTTTATCTGTATTGGTCTGAATGTATAACCAGAATACTAATTGTGTTGCATTGGTGAATGCATCAACACCACGCATATCATGATAAATTATAGCTGCATTCCATTCACCTTTGTTAGCAGCAATATAATCAAGCTGTAAACTATTGCCTGGTGTAAAAAAAAGTTTATCATCAACAGGTAATTTGTGATTAATATTTTTTATCCATGAAGGTGATTGATAGTTTGCATCAGAATAAAAATAGTTGCCATTTATTTTACTGTTTACAAAGAACTGCTTATCATACAAAAGCCTTTGTGCATTTGATTGCAGGCAACTCAAAACAAATAGGGTGCATATAATTTTATACATGCCTTTACTTTGATTGATTAAAACTAAATCCAAGTTTCTTCAAACCATCTTTCACTTCATCACAACTCATAAATAAATCCCACAGCAAACCGCTTCTATAGTTTTCAATCATTACAACTTCAGGTCCCTGGTCAATAGCAAGGTACCGTGGTTTATACCACTTTTCGTTTTCACTAAAAGCATCATAAAAACCATATTGGTCCCAAATTCTATCACGCAAATTATCATCTTCATACCAGTGCCTGATTGCAGCGAGTGATTGTTGCGGTGTATATATAATTGACGAGATTGCTGCTGTTGGTGATATTACACCCAAATCATTCTCTTCATCCGGCGCGTGTGCTGCGTAACCTTTTACTGAGTAGCTTGCAGTTAAGCCCCAGCTGCTATCACTATAACCAACAAATTTTTTTGGATTATCAACACACCACTGATAATTTATTGTAGCCATAGTACTCATCTCTTTCCAATAATCTGCATACTTATCTGTTAGATTATGCGGGTTTAAACCTAAGTATGAATAATGCGCCCAGAATAGTGAACCACCATGCGGCGACCCGCCTTGCATAAACAAATGCAGTGTATCATTTTTATAATTTGTTGTTTTATTAATTGCGCCGTTCTGTGCCCAGCCTTCATCATATACCTCTTTTGTTATACTGTGTGTTGGAGAACATGCACCAAGTATGTACAAAATCAAACACTCATTATAACCCTGCACAGCAAAATTTTTCTTCCATAAATAATCAGGGCTCCAGTGCCAGTACAGAACATTTTGACCACCACGTCTATACCAGTCAAACTCAACTGCTTTCCACAACGCATCAATACGGGCTGTTAATTTTTTCTCCGTATCATTACCATCTTTAAAATATTGACGTACACAAAGCAAACCTTGCATTAAGTAACAGGTTTCCACTAAATCGCCACCATTATCATCATAACCAAAAGGATGCACATGGCCATTCTCATCATACAACCAATGCGGAAATGCACCATGGAAACGGTCTGCTTTTTCAAGAAATGAAACAATCTTTTCAAAACGTTGCACACCTTGCTGCCTTGTTATGTAACTACGTTTTATACCTGCAAGCAATGCCATGCAACCAAAGCCGCTGCCGCCTACTGCAATGGTTGACTGGTCATGGTCAGGATAATCACCATCCATGTGAATGCGCTCCGCCGCCATGCCGCTATTAGGTTCTGCACCATCCCAGAAATATTTAAATGTTCTTCTTTCAACAGTATCAAGCAATGCTGAATCTGAAATATTTTTTTGAACAGTTGTATGTTGGGTTTGAGTGCGTGATGTACATGCAGCAAGCAGTATCAACATTAGCAACAATACGTTTCTCATAATTTATAAATTGATGAAAATTATTCAGTAATCTCTGTTTTATGCGCTTTGTGTTTGCCTGATATAAACGTGTACATAGCAGGTATTACAAACAGCGTTAGTATCAATGAAAATAAAATTCCGCCCACTACAACAATACCCAAAGGCACGCGGCTTGTTGCTGAAGCACCAAGGCTTAACGCAATTGGTAATGCACCTAATGATGTTGCAAGACTCGTCATTAATATCGGGCGCAAACGCTGGTTGGCAGCCTCAACAACCGCTTCGAATTTATTCATGCCCTGCTCCCGTTTCTGGTTGGCAAATTCAACAATTAAAATTCCATTTTTGGTTACAAGGCCAATCAGCATAATCATTCCTATTTCAGAAAATATATTTAATGTTTGCCCAAATATCCATAAGCTTAATAACGCACCGGCTAATGCTAATGGTACTGTAAACATGATGGTGAACGGATCAAGAAAACTTTCAAACTGTGCAGCAAGAATTAAATAGATAAGCAACAACGCCAGGGTAAAGGCAAAGCCGATGTTAGAAGAGCTTTCCGCATAATCTCTTGATGGGCCGCTTAATGCTGTTTGAAAACTTTCATCTAATGTTTTATTGGCAATTGCCTGCATGGCTTTAATGCCATCGCCAATTGTTTTGCCTTCTGATAAAGATGCAGAAATGGTTGCTGCTTTATAACGGTTGTAATGATATAATGTAGTGGGGCTGCTGCTTTCAACCAAATGCACAACTGCACTTAATGGTATATTTTCACCACTTGTATTGCGCACATATAAACGTGAAATATCTGCAGGTTCGCTCCTGTCAGTATGTGCCACCTGTGCAATTACTTCATACTGGTCACTGCCTAAAATAAAATAAGCCAGGCGGCCACCACTAAATGCAGCCTGTATGGCAGCTACCACATCTTCTGTTGTTAAACCAAGGTCTTTTATCTTCATCCTGTCAACAGACAATTGTATTTCAGGCCGGTTAAACTTAAGGTTCACATCAACGTTAGAAAAAGTTGGGTCTTGCCTTGCAGCATCTAAAAATTTTGGAATGGCTGTCTTCAATTTATCAAAGTCCATATTCTCTAAAATGTATTGCACAGGTAAACTGCCACGTGAGCCAAGGCCCACTGCAATAGTTTGTTCCTGTGTTGCAAAAATTCTGGCATCATTAAACTTTGATAATTTTTTTTGAAGACTGTTTGCAATCTGATCCTGGCTCCTGCTTCGTTCATCCGGCGGCACCAAACCAATACGCGGCATTGAAGAATTACTGGAGCCATTGCCAGGTATTCTTGCAAAAACAAATTGTCTCTCGGGCACAGAATCATACAAATAATTGGCAATAGAATCTGTTATCGTTTGCATGAAAGGAAAGCTTGCACCTTCCGGTGCTGTAACAGAAAACCGAACCGTACTGTGGTCTTCAAGCGGTGCAATCTCGCTTTGTAAACTGCCCATTGTTATCCATATAATAACACCGCAAATAGCAACGATGATAAATGCAATCCAGCGCACTTTCATAAAGCTTTCAAGCAATCTTTTATAACCATTTTCCATGCCTTTAAAAAAAGGTTCGGTGCGTTCATAAAACTTTCCGTGGCCTGCTTTTTTCCCGGTTAAATAAACATTTAATACAGGCGTTATGGTGAGTGATACAAAGGCTGATATTAAAACAGCACAAGCCAGCGTTACACCAAACTCCCTGAATAAGCGGCCGATAAATCCTTCCAGAAAAATAACGGGCAGAAATACAACAGCAAGTGTAATAGATGTGGAAAGCACGGCAAAGAAAATTTCTTTACTGCCTTCTAATGCTGCTTTGCGGATAGGCAAGCCGCTTTCTAATTTTCTGAAGATATTTTCTGTTACCACGATGCCATCATCTACCACTAAACCTGTTGCGAGTACTATACCTAATAATGTAAGCACATTAATGGTAAAGCCGGCGATATACATGATAAAAAAAGTGGAGATAAGTGAAATAGGAATATCTATTAAAGGACGAACCGCAATGAGCCAGTTACGGAAGAAAATAAATATCACCAGCACCACAAGTATGAATGATATGATGAGCGTTTCTTTAACCTCGGAAAGTGAATTGCGTATGTTGATGGTGTTATCAATAAGCACCTTTAATTCTATGTCTGTGCGGTTTGATTTTTTAATATCAGCAAGGCGTTTATTAAACTCATCTGCAATCTCTATGTTATTAGCACCTGGCTGCGGTACTACATACAAACCCACAGCATTTACTCCATTGTACTTCCAGCTTTGCTCATAATCTTCTGCACCCAGTTCTACATTGGCAACATCGCTTAAACGCACAATGCCGGTGCTGTCTTCACGCAGTATTAAATCCCGGAATTGTTGCTCCGTGGTAAGCCGGCCAACAGTTCTTATAGTAAGTTCTGTATTGCTGCCATAAATTTTTCCCGGCGGCAGATCAATGTTTTCTTTATTTAATGCAGTTGACAAATCTGTGAACGAAACCCCGTATGTGTTCATCTTATCAGGATCAAGCCAAAGCCGCATGGCATAACGTTTCTGGCCAAACAAGCCAACCGAACTAACGCCGTTGATTGTTTGAAACTGCTGCTGCAAAACATTCTCACCATAATCACTTAGTTCAAGCAGGCTTTTGGTTGGGCTTTGTAAAGCAAGAATTAAAATCGGGTCGCTGTTGGCATCTGCTTTTGAAACAACCGGTGGCGCATCAATATCCTGTGGTAAACTGCGTGCAGCCTGGCTTACTTTATCACGCACATCACTTGCGGCTGCTTCCAAATCAATACCCAGGTTAAATTCAACCGTAATATTGCTGTTACCTAAAGTGCTTGATGATGTTAGTGTCCTGATACCGGGAATACCGTTGATCTGTTTCTCTAAAGGCTCGGTTATCTGGCTTTCAATAATATCTGCATTGGCGCCGGTGTAAGATGTGCTAACATTAACCACGGCAGGATCAATAGCAGGATAATCACGCACAGCAAGAAATGTGAAACCGGTAACGCCAAACACAATAATCATTATGTTCATCACCGTAGCAAGTACCGGACGCCTGAGCGAAAGTTCTGAGATGTTCATCAGCGCAATTAACAGTAGCGGTTAACAATTTACTGTGCGGCAAATCTATTTATGTAAATGATAAGTTGCTTATAAATAATGCCGGTTTATTTGATAGGTTATTTGGGGCTGTCAGCAGTGGTACAAGAATCAACTGCAGTTCCGGCTATCCGCTGCAAGTCCTCGCTGCACTGCGTTTCGCTGCGGGCTTTCCGCTTCAATCCGGCAGCCTTTGAACTGATGAATATATATCAGCATAATTCAGTTGTGCCAGATATCAACAATAGATAATTATTTCAGCATCATCTCTACATCTTTGCTTCTGCTTTCAGGAATAACTTTCAGCATTGTTACTTTTCCATTTCTTAATTCCGCTTCAACAGTTGTGTTATAAAGTGCATTTAATTTAAAATGAACATCTTTATCTTTTGGCCACGATGGAAATAAAAGAATACGTTTATCATCAACCTGCATCAGCATTTCCTGTAAACCAATCATAGCACTTCCGCCCCAGTTATGATCCGGAACCCAATCGAAACCCGGGCCCCAGAATGAGGGAAAACGGCGCGGTGAGTTTTTTAATTTTGATGAAGTTAGCTGCCACGCTTCATCAGTTAATCCAAGCTTTGCAGCAAAAATATTATCCTGTTTCCAGCCCACATAACTCCTGAATTTAATAACGCTTGTATCATAATGCCACGTATTAATTGCTGTATCTAAACCTGGTTTTCCAACACCAAAAATTCCCCATGGAAATACAGCATATAATTGCGGGCTTTCCTCATTATTAATTCTTTGCCACAACCATGCAGGTGAAATAGTCGTATGGCCATTAAATGAACGGTAACTTATATCCGGAATCCTGTTAAAGAATGCCTGTAATGATTTTCTTTTTTCAAATGAAATATATTCACCGGGCAACTCTAATAACCTTTTTGTGACGGTTTGTAACGCAGCGATTGTAGATGTAGAATTATAAGCCATCTTAAAAGTTTCTGCGCCGGAGCCCGGAAACAATACAAGCTTTCCGTTTTCATCAAGTGTTTTTATACTACGTTTTGCTGCAAGGTATTGATAGTGTTCATCAAAAAAATCCAAACAACTTTCAATAAAAGGAACATACCTGGTTATATCAGCGCCTGTATATTTTTGTTTTTCAAGCATCATCAAACAAAACTCAAGATCAGTATCCCACAGGTATTCAAGCCACGCATTATACTCAACACCTTTATCTAAAATTTCAGGCCTTCCGGTTGCACCGTATTCAGCATAATCGGGCAAACCATAATTTTCCATTTGCTCTGTAAAGCAGGCGCCGCCGTGGTTCCAGTAAACTTTAGATCTTAACTCTGCATTATGCTCAATACGTAAATAAAAATCAAATTGCGCCTGCATTGCATCCCAATCACCGCTTTTTATCATTGGAAAATATACCAGCCTTTGGTTTTGTGCGGTATGCAAACCACCACCCCAGTTACGAAAATCAGGCGTAAGCTTCGCTGATGAATCAGTAAACACCGGATCAACTGTAAATAACCCGCCATTGAATTTTGTCGGCCAGGTTCCTTTAGCATTACAGCCAAGCATGTACCGAAATAATTGATAGTTGCGGCCAACCTGCCAGTCAACAGAATTGGTATCAGCATTTATAAAAACAAAGCTTCGGTTCCAGAATTGCTGCCACCATTGTTGTGTTTTATTTAATGCAGCTGTTTCATTATTTGCGTTTGCTTTTTGTAAAGAATCAACAGAATTTTTCCATGCCGAAACATCATTTGTTTGTTGTGTATTAAAGCAAATTTGTAATGCCTGATTTTTTGCCGGTGATTTGCTTTTTAATTGCCAGCCTTTAAAATCTGTGTTTACATAAACACCTTTATAAGTAGTATTTGCTACAAAATTTTTACCACTGAATGCTCCCCCAAAACAAAGATTCTTTAAAGGATTATACAATGAATCTTTTACGCTATCCAAACCTTGTTCGGCAACAGTTGTATCAAAAATAGTTGCTGAATTATTGTGATGATAAAACCAAACTGTATTATCAATAAAAGCAATACTATCTTTTTTGCAAACCGTATTTTCATGCGCTGCCCATTTCCATGAGTTACCAAAATTTTCACGTGGCTGTAATATTCTATCCTGGTAACGCCAGCTTTCATAAGCCGCTGTAACCATTACTTTTTTATTACTGTTTATATTAAGATGTACGACAGGCGCAAACACATCAACCCAAATTTTTACAGTTGCTTTTATATCGTTTTTTTCTCCGCTAACAGTTAGGTATCCATCTTTTAAATGCAGTTCCTGCGTAAAGTTTGAACCATCAAAAACATTTGGAGAAAGCATTACATGCAGGCGGCCTTCTTTCAGCAAAGCATTGTTTTCATCAAAGCTTCCGCTTCTTGCCATGTATATATACAGTTCACCTTTTTCAACCCAAACATTTAAACCAATATCTCCGCCGCCACAAGGCATAGATGCAGCAGCGTTTTTGCTTTGTGTTTTCCATACAACATTGTATTGATTTATTTCTCCCGGTTGTGCTGTTGTTATATCAGAAACCAACAACAAAAAAATTAAAGCATTAATAATCTTACGTTGCATAATTGAAGTTGCAATTTATGCCGTTGTATTTGTATCAAAACAAAACTAAAAGCTGTGGCCGTTACAAACAGATGCTAAAAGTGGTTGGGTAAAATAAACAATTAAGCAGGCAATTAAAACAAAAAAGCCGGTAGAAACCGGCTTTTTATCATTTCCTAAATCTAAAATCTAAACCATAAAACCCCATGTTACCAAAATATATATAAAAGGGTACGGACACCCATATAAATTTATTGCGGTATAACCTGCTGGCCATTGGTAAGCGGCCCGGCGCCACTTGCGTTAAATGCCAGCATACTTATATACAGCAATTTACCGCTGGGCACATTATTAAACTGCGTTTTACTGCGGGTGCACAGCATTATATAGCTTGTAATGCCGCCAACAGTAATGCTCAGCTGGTTGCCCTGCTGCTCAATGGTTACCCCATCCGGCGTCGCCACAAAAAAGTATCCGCGGCTTTGGCTTACAGCCTGGCTGCCTGCATTAAAACTACCCTGGCCTTTTAAAAGATTTGTTTCAAAGCCTTTGCAAAAACCCGGCTCTGCCACAGGCTGGCGATTGCTTTTGGTGGCAATAAAACCAGCCGTATTTATTGTTTGCTCATCACCTTCTGCCACGGCACTCACGTACCTTGCCGTAGCCCTGAAATCAGTATTCCAGGCTTTAAGCGCATTTTTAAGCGCAGAGCGGCTAACCTTGCTACCCGTTTGCACATTAGCCACTGCAGTAACCAGGTTTGCGTTTGTTTGTGTAAGCGCACTAAGCTTAACCGGCGGGTCCGGAAACAGTTCCGGGTTATTGGTTAAACATTCCAGCACATTAGCGGCCATTGTTGTTTTGTTCGCTGCAGAAAGATTAATAAATGCCAGCGATGCATTAGAACCGATCATAAGACATTGGTTTTTAAAAATTAATAATACTGATTGAAACATAAACAGTCCCGGCTTTATTATGCGTTTGTCGTTTTGGGCTACAGTTTTGGTTAAATTTTCAGAGACTTATATAGTTTTAGAGAAAAACTATATAAGGTGCGGACATTTTAGTATTGTTTTCTCCGGAACTTATATAAAGTCCGGACATTTTAGTGCTATTTTCTCCGGAACTTATATAAAGTCCGGACATTTTAGTGCTATTTTCTCCGGAACTTATATAAAGTCCGGACATTTTAGTGCTATTTTTTCCGGAACTTATATAAAGTCCGGACATTTTAGTGTTATTTTCTCCGGAACTTATATAATGTTGGCCCAAAAACAGCGAGGGTTTGGTGGCAGGCAGGTTAGTTGCAGCTGAGAAAAGATAGTTTGCGTACAAAGGCTCGATAAATTTATTGGTAATGCTATAACACCACAAACGTATTGGCGCAATTAAAATTTATTGACAAAACATACTTACGTAATACAGCAATATTTTTGATTTATTATGATTATTGCGTATATATTTGAGTTAGGCGGAAATTCTAAAAAACCAACACCATGCTTGATACAGAAAAGAAAATAAACAAAATGATTAAGTTGAATAACGAAGCTTTAGCGAAGATTATCGTCGCAAACAAGTTATTCATAAATCTGGGAAGCAAAGATTATTCTTTGCAGAAAGCTATCACTGAAACGGGAAGTGATTTAAAAAAGAATTGCGTTACTCCTTCAAGTGATTTATCCTTAAAATGGCTGATAGAAAGAAGTGACAAAACAAAAGAAATTTTGAGCATTTTCAACGCTGACACTTATCGTAGCATAAGAGCATTACGAAACGCAAACAAAAGTACTTTTGAATTGCTTGAAAATCCTTTAAAGGATGTGAAACACGAGATAGAAGAAACCTACGGTATTAATTATTGTATAAAAGAAATCCGAGAAGACCCAACTGGTTATAACGGTTATATCTTGGAAATTGTCAATGACATTGAAAAGAAGTATAAAGCTATATTAAGTCTAATCAAAAGAGCAACCAACAAATGGTATAACTTTATTACAGGCAAGCAATTAGTTGTTACCCTTTTTATCATCACTCTTATTTCAATCATTGCATTTTTTGTTTTAAGAACACATGTTACTCAAGCAGATAATATTTCCCAAGCTGTTCAAATAAAAGCATCAGAAAGTGCGAAAAAAATTAAAGCAATTTCAAACGACACATCTTTGAACTTTGGACAAAAAATTACTAAAACATCTGAACTCATTACGAGTATAATTGGAATTATCCCTCAAATTTTATTACTTCTTTCTATATTGATATGGATAATTCAAGCCATTTCTGGACCAAGCGGAAAATCAAGCGGCAGACTTAAAAATGTGCAAGGAAAAATTAATGAACTATTAGCAATAATCAAAGGCGGATAAAGCACTGCTGCTAACAAAAGTATTTATGCAAGCAGGTCTGACACTACTCACTTCGGCAGCAGGTTCGCTATTCAGCTTTTGTTCCGGCTTGCGCAGCACTGTTGTACATTTTATTATAACTTCATCTTTAGTTTTCAAACCGGCAGCAGTACGGGCTTACATTACGCTGAATGCACTGTTTGCAATAAATACCGAGCCGTTGGTGGCTATGTTGTTTGACACTATCTAACTAAAAAGTTTTAATGAAAAAACGCACTAAAATTATTTGGGCAATTGGAGATGTCTTTGTTGTTCCATTAATGAATGACAAATTCGTAATTGGACAAGTTTTGGGACAGAGTATGATTAATACTGTTCGTGTGGCATTTTATGATGAGACAATTAGCCAACTTCAAAATATTAACACTACAGACTTCTGTAATGACAAAAATTTAATTTCACTTATTGAAGTAACCAAAGAACAGCTTGATTATGGCGTTTGGAAAATTTTAGGTAACAGACAAGTTTCAATTGCAATTAACAAACAACCCAACGAAAAATATAGAAAATTAAATTGGGTTGGTATGACAATACAAGATGCAGCTTTGGCGGAGGACTTTCTGAATGCGTATTATTCATTAATTGCTTGGGACGACTGGTTTGACCCAAATTATCTTGACAAATTTCTTGTTGATATGTCAAAAAAGCCAGACAAATTAATCTTGACAAAACAATAAAACAGATAAACACAGCATACAACAAAAGTATTTATGCAAGCAGGGCTGACATTACGTAGCATCGGCAGCAAGTTTGCTATTCAGCTTTTGTTCCGGCTTGCGCAGCACTGTTGTACATTTTATTTATAACTTCATCTTTAGTTTTTCAAATCAGCAGCAGTCCGGGCTAACATTACGCTATTGCTTTGCCTGCATACATACCGGGGCGTTGTGTGCAATTTTTTGAAACGCTGCTGTTAAGGCAGTAAACAACAAAACACAAACGAATTGACTAGAGGATTCAATCGCTTTTTAAAAATTTATCAAATTTTAGATTTGATATTTAATTCGTTTGTTTGCTTTATTATATCTATTGTTTGGTTTTGTTTTACAAGCTGTTCAATAGCTCATAAAACATCAACAAATTATTTTAAAGACACTATTCCAAAAGTTTCGTTTTGTGACCTTCCAAAATATAAAGGACAACAAGTTCTACTACAAAGTAAATATGCTGGTGTTGAAGAATATTGGTCATTGTCTCCCGTTGAAGGCAAATGTAAAGATGATATAAAGTTAGACTTAGAGTTTAAAGAAGGCATTGGGTACATTCCAAGTAAATACCAATGTCTCTTTGACTCAGTTTACAGCAGTTATTGGAATTCTTATTTGCTTATCAATGCAATTGGAACTTTTGACAATGACAGTAAAAGTGGTTACGGACATTTGGGGAATAACAATTCGAGATTTCTTGTTTCCAAAATTATTGACATTAAACTTTTAAAGAAATAAAACTGCGTCCAACAAAAGTATTTATGCAAGCAGGGCTGACATTACTCACTTCAGCAGCAGGTTTGCTATCCAGCTTTTGTTCCGGCTTGCGCAGCACTGTTGTACTTTTTATTTATAACTTCAACTTTTGTTTTTTAATCGGCAGCAGTCCGGGCTGACATTACGCTATTGCTTTGCCTGCATACATACCGGGGCGTTGTGTGTTATGCAAAAACAACCGTAAAAGTTACTGTAAAATATATTAATAGTTGGTTATGCAAAGTTTTGCATTCAAACTAACATCTGTTAAGATTAACTTTCTTAATTTAATAGCATAAAACTATCCACTATGAAACACAAATTTTTACTGTTTCTTTCATTTATAATTTTAATCCTTGCTTATTCTATTTCCTGTCAAAAAGGTTTGAATAAAAATTTTAATTCTTCTAATAATAACACTGATACCACGCCAAATATTCATTGTGATACAACTATAATAGGTACGGATACATGTATAAAATGTAATGATTCATGTGTTAGGTGCGCAGACATATGCGAAACCGATACAACAAAACCTTTTGTGCTATTTATGAATCTTAGTGGTTCTGATAATAATTCTGGTCTTACAGAAGATAAACCACTTGCTACACTTCATGGTGTACAAGAAAAACTTATAATATATAAGCCAATTCATCAAGATGTTGAGGTTCGTATTAAGTTTATTAAATACAAGCCTTATACAAATCAAGGGATTGAATGGACTTATACTTCGCCCATACACAACATAAGTTTTATGCCTAGTGATTATAAGTATGGACAAGGAATTAATGACATTTCCGGCAGACCGGCGTTTGATGGACAAGGAGCTAATAGTTATTTTTTTAAAGTTCTAACTATTAAACAAACTAAAACAAATCTGCGGTTCTATTATATCGAAATTCGAGATTATATTTTTGGAGGAATAAATTTTCATGCAGACAAAGACAACTTTGATAATTGGAATGGTTATAACACTATCTATGGATGCTATTTCGATTCGTTGGGAGATAAATACTATCCCCAAACTTTCAAAGGAATAGGATACGGTGCAATAGACCTTGTCAATTCCGACCATAATATCATACAACAAAACCATTTTGCTCACTGCGAAAATGGGACTGATGGCGCATCTCATATGCATGGCGTTTATCTATCTGATAATAGTGACCATAATCTGATTCAGCACAATAATTTTACTTGGATAAGTGGTGATGCTGTAAGAATTCGGAACTTTAGCAATAATAATATCATTAATGATTCAAACGAGATTAGAAGATGTGGTGTATACTCTTATTATAGCACTTACAGGGACTTAACAAAAGGCGAATGTAGGTCTTGGGAAAATGAATTTAGAGATAATATTTGCGAATGTGGTTATGCAGGACAAGAAATTCAATTATTTACCTTTTGGGTAGTCCATTTCGATGATAACAATAAGCCAAAGCAGGATAAAGATGATTCTTCTAAGTACGCAGACGGGTGGCATCATTGTCAAAAACATTCACGTTGGTTGTATACAAGTGGAAATCAAAGATTGTGTAGGTAAAGAATGATAACAAAAATATGAGAGCCCAACCAATGTTTGACATATAGAAAATTTCATTAACAAAGTTTATCAAACTATACAACAGGCACCAAACGGGGAAACCGAAAACCGAATAGAGTAGGTAATAACATAAAAAAAATAATTATGAAAACATTTCTAATTCAATTGACTATTGTTATCGCATTAGTTAGTTCGTCACAAAAATGCCAAGCGCAGGAAGAGGTTGTAACCTATATAACTGAAGGAGCTAAAATAACAAAACAAGTGTACACCACAATAACCTGGGCATTTGCCCATAAAGAACAAATAACAATGATTTTTAGAGGGTTTCATTATAATCATAGATGGTGGGCATGTATTTATCAAGATAATTTTATTACATACAATGATTTTAGGAGCTATAGAAATTCTATGGATGCTTATAATTATTTTGTTTTAGGACATGGTGATTGCCAAGCTGTTTATAGTATAAGACAAAATAATGCACCTCATATTTGTTATGAGAATCCTTTACAGGCAAGACGATATTCCGACCAACACGGACCTATTGTAGATATTCAATATCAGGATGACCATGGAAATTATCGTTCTATTTTTAGTTATTGATTTCCGTTGAAAAAAGTACTTCTGTATTAAGTTTAAAATATAAGATTAAATAAACAACTTTATAAAAATGCACGAACGCCCAACAAAAGCATTTATGCAAGCAGGGTTGACAATACGCACTTCGGCAGCAGGTTTGCTATTCAGCTTTTGTTCCGGCTTGCGCAGCACTGTTGTACTTTTTATTATAATTTCATCTTTTGTTTTTAAAATCAGCAGCAGTCCGGGCTGACACTACACTGAATGCTTGCTTCAAGAAAACCAAACGATGACAATAATTACTTAAACCACAATTTAAATAGCAAAAAGTATGAAAGTCGCTGCAATTATAGAGTACCTTGAAGACAAAGAAAAGGTTAAAGGCACTTTTACGGCTCATCGCAATTATTTACGAACCTTTCTTGAGAACGGAAAGTTGTTTGCTGCCGGTCCGTTTGGTGACAATTCTGGCGCGTTATGGATTCTCGAAGTCGAGACGATAGAAGAGGCTGAGGAAATCGTAAAAGGTGATCCGTTTGTTTTGGCGGATGTGATTGTAAGTTGGAAGATTCGTCCCTTTGCCTACTGGTCGGCAAAGGAATCAAAGGGGAAGTAAACATTTCCAGGCGATATGCACTTCAACAGCAGGTTCGCTATTCAGCTTTTGTTCCGGCTAACATAGCGCTGTTGTACATTTATTTATAACTTCATCTTTTGTTTTTCAAATCAGCAGCAGTCCGGGCTAACACTACGCTGAATGCCCTGCCTGCAATAAATACCGGGACGTTGTGTGCCATGTTAAGTAACATCACTATTGTGCAAAGTTGAAAAAATATTTTATTTTAAAAAACTAGTGACATGATATTTAAACTCAAGATTGTATTATGAAATACAAGTTTATTTTTTACGGAGTGCTTATTGGTGGTCTTCTGGTTTTTGTAATCATGAATTTTTTTAACACTAAAGAAATCAAATCTATTGACACTACGGTAACCACAAAATGGATTTGGGCAGATAGTCTTGATGCAATTGAAGCAGCTCCGTTATCGCATAAAATTATTTATGAAGACAGTGCTGTAAGAATACTCTATGTAACAGTGAATCCTGGTACTCTTGAACCAGTTCATACGCACAAATGGAAAAGTTTGGCCTGGGCTATTAAGAGCCCTCCTTTTACCTTATATCATTATAAACTTGAAAACAACCGATTGCTTATTTCCGATTCTTTTACTGCACAACTTCCTATAAATAAAGTAAACGTATGGGAACCTGAGTCGCCACATTCAATCAGAAACACTGGGATGGATACTTTAGCTCTTTACAGAATTGAATTCAAACATTAATATAAAACACGAACGCCTAACAAAAGTATTTATGCAATCAGGGCTCACAATACTCACTTCGGCAGCAGGTTCGCTATTCAGCTTTTATTCCGGCAGATACGGCACTATGCCCACCGCCGGTGCAAATATTTTCAACGTTGGAGAAATGCCTTAAAACTGCAAGCACCAAAGCAACAAAACTTTAAAACAAAATAAAATGGCAAATGCAATTAATTGGTTTGAAATCCCAGCAACAGATTTCATCAGAGCAAAAAAATTTTATGAAACTATTTTGGGTACTGAAATAATGGAAATGCCTTTTCCGCACGGGAAATATGGACTGTTTCCGGCGGATATGCAAAATGGTCAGGTGGGTGGCGGACTTATGCAATCAGAAGGTTTTAATCCTTCAAAAGACGGAGCAGTAATTTATCTGAATGGTGGTGAAGATTTAAGTGCACCGTTATCAAGAATAGAGCCGGCAGGCGGAAAAATTGTGATGCCAAAAACTTCTATCGGGTCAAATGGATTTATGGCACATTTTATTGATACAGAAGGAAACAGAGTTGCTTTACATTCAATGAAATAGTACTAATTTATTAAATGGCTTATAATGAAGCATTATTGAGCTTTTGTGCTGCCAATCCCCTTTCTTCGCAAAGCCCAAACTCGTTGGCAGCAATGTTACGTGACAACCTAAAATTCAAATGAAGTATAAATGTCAACGATCCAGTTTAAGATAACTATTCACATGGTTTCAAGTCTTGATGGCATTATTGCAAAAAAAGACAATAGTGTTTCCTGGTTTGAAACGTCTGACCATTACGATAAGGGAGTTGAAACCACTAAACAAGAAGTGGATGAATTTCTTAAAACAATTGATTGTTATGTAATGGGTGCACGGACATACGAACATGCTTTAGAACTTTCAAAATCATATGGCTGGGCTTATGGAAACATACCGACAATTGTAGTAACTCACAGAAACCTTTCTATAGATAAATCAAACATTGGAATTTATTCTGGCGACCTTAATAAACTTGTGAATGAACATCTAAAACCCAAATACAACAATGTTTGGATCGTGGGTGGAGCAATGCTTGCCAAAGAATTCATCCGGTTAAAATTGGCGGATGAAATAAGGCTATCTGTTATGCCTATTATACTGGGTAATGGAACATTGTTTTTTGATTACATTGACCAGGAACAGGCATTGCATTTAAAAGACGTTACAGCATACAAAAGTGGTATGGTTGAACTATGGTATGAAATAAAAAATAATTAATGTTCTAACGAATTGAACAAACGCAGCCTGCAAAAAAGCAATAAACAAGTGGATAGATGCAGCACGCCACATCACCTTCCAAACATCTTCATCAGCTGTTCATCATTAAACTCAACAAAAACAGCATTACCATTAGGTGTTACTGAAGGCATTTTGCATTCAAACAATTCTTTCACCAATATATTCATTTCTTGATTACCTAAAACCTGCCCGGCTTTAATTGCGTGTTGCCTTGCTACGCAATGTATCAGTTTATCCCGTTTATTAAATTTCAGCTCATTGCTGAAATGCTTAAACTGTTCAATCAATAATTCTATGCAGCTTTTTTCATTGCCCTGCAATACATCAGCCGGGGTACCTTGTATAATAAAACTGTCTTTACCAAAGGTTTCAATTTTATAACCTAACAAGTGCAGGTCGGGCAAAAGTTCATGTAACAAAGCTGCATCCTGCGGAGATAATTCAAGCATTGCAGGAAACAAAGTTTGCTGCGTAACTGCCTGGTTTGATTGCATGGTTTTGCGGTAGCGTTCAAATAAAATTCTTTCATGTGCATGTTGCTGGTGTATGAGCAAAAAGTTATTATTAACAGTTGCAATGATGTACGCACTTATTAGTTGACAGTTAACAATTGGTAGTTGATAGTTGTGATCAGCATACAGAAAAGTTGCTGTCTGTAATCTGTCATTTGTCAACTGTGAACTTTCATCTGTTAACTTATCTTCATAAAAATCTTTCCAGTGCTTTAGCTCTGATCTTTCATTGGGTTCAATTAAATGCGCCTGGTTTTTCTGTGAGAATTTTTTATAAAGATCAGAAGCTGAAATTGTTTCCTTTTTTTCCTGTGTGAAAGGTTGCGATACTGCTTCTGTTTGCATGATATCTGCATTCAAACTAAAATCAATTGAAGGCGAAATGCTGAACTGTGCTAATGCATGTTTAACAGCTGCCTGCACAAATGCATATACAATTTTTTCATCTTCAAATTTTATTTCCTGTTTTGTGGGGTGCACATTTATATCAACCTGTTCAGGGTCAAGATCAATATACAAAGCATAAACAGGAAAACTGTCTTTTGGTAACAATGCATCAAAAGCAGAGGTAACTGCATGATTAAGATAAGCACTTTTTATAAAGCGGTTGTTAACAAAAAAATACTGATCACCACGTGTTTTTTTTGCAGCATCCGGCTTGCCTACAAAACCATTTATATCAAGATAATCTGTCGCTTCTTTTACAGGTACAAGTTTGGTTTGATATTGATGGCCGAGCAGTTGAATAAACCTTTGTTTATAATTGCCGGCTTCAAGATAAAATACCTGCTGGCCGTTATTGGTAAGTGAAAAAAATATGTTTGGAAAAGCCAGTGCCACATGAATAAACTCATCTACAATATGCCGCATTTCCGCAGCGTTACTTTTTAAAAAATTACGGCGTGCCGGCACACTAAAAAAAAGATTTTTCATGCAAATGTTAGTGCCAACAGCGCAGGAGCAAGCTTCCTGTTTACGCACAATGCTGTTATCAATTTCAATAAAAGTTCCCAGCTCATCTTCTGCTCTTTTTGTTTTTAATTCCACCTGCGCTACTGCTGCAATTGATGCCAGCGCTTCACCTCGAAAACCCATAGTGCGTATATGAAAAAGGTCATCTATATTTTTAATTTTACTGGTGGCATGCCTTTCAAAGCTCATGCGGGCATCTGTCTCACTCATACCTTTACCATTATCAATAACCTGGATCAGCATTTTACCTGCATCATTTAAAAATAACTGTATGGCTGTTGCATTTGCATCTATTGCATTTTCAAGCAATTCTTTTACAGCACTTGCCGGCCGCTGAATTACTTCCCCGGCAGCAATCTGGTTGGCAATATTGTCAGGCAATAAATTAATAACATCAATCACAAACTTCCCCCGTTTTGCGGTAAAAATAGAATTATTAAAGCAAAGCTTATTTCATAGGTTTTATAGGTAATGATAACAATAACCTACTATTTGTTATCTTCTTTTAAATTAATTCGATTAAATCATCCTAACGATTACAATTTAAATTTAGAGGTATGATAATAAATCTCAAACAGCAGCCTGACATTCAAAAAAAAGAAACATCGTTTACAAAAATACCAGCTACAAAAATGGGTTCAGCAGTAGCTGTATGTAATGAAGAAAATATAAACAACTTCCAGCAAAACAAAAAAATGTCCGGTGTATATGAGCAGCTTCCGCACCATTGTGTACAGCTTTACTTTCTTAGTTAAATTAAATTTATTTTGGCTTGATTTTAATGTTGCTTAGATTAAAGTATGAAGAAAATTCTGCTGATAATATATGTTGCAACAGTATCATGCAATAATTCATTGGATACGGATGTAAATGCCGCCATGCAGGAATATGATAAACTAATACTGCATGTTGATGCAAAGGGAATTGCTAATATGTTTACACCTGATGGCGTGCTGGCGCAACCCGGCGGTATGAGTGTTACCGGCAGGGATAGTATTGAAAAATTTCTCGGTCAGTTTAAATACATAAAAGTGGAAGCACAGAAAAGCATCACAGATTCTATACATAAGATTAATAATATAGCTTATCAATATGGAAAGTATTACCAGCGGGCAGTAATTAATAATAAAACATACGAGGTGCATGGCATGTTCCAGGCAAACTGGTTTATAAAATTTGATGGGAAATTAATGTTGAAAAGAATGAGCGCATGGCCAACCGATAATAAATGATGCAATAACATTTTTATTTGCAACAATACAATCCTGCTTAATTTTTAATACATTTATAAAGCAATTTTTTATGAGTGATAATAAAGATAAAAGCGTTGCAGCAGAGCAATCAAAAAATAAAAATGATGAACAGGAACTGAATGTTCATAATCCTTTAAAGAAAGATGATGATACTCAGGTAACCCAGGATGATGTAAACAATGAGCAGGCATTTAAAGAAGCACAAACAGAAAGGGATTAGCTACTCTGAATAAATTTGTTCAATTTTTTTATCTGGTATAAACCAGATAATAGCTACAAGTACAAATATTAGACAGGAGATAACCGGGTTTATAAAAGCAAGTGGAATTGCAGCCGTGTAAAGAAAAAGAGAACCCATTCCTTTGCCTTTTTGTCTTTGCATTATATTGATAAGTTGTATGTTATCCTTATGACAGTTCTCAATGGCTAATTGTAATATAGTATAAGATATACCGCAACAATCAAGTAAAATTGCATACACTGCTACCGGAAATTTTTGAAAATAATTCCCACCCATCCAATCAGTTGCCACAGGCACTAACGATAACCAAAACAAAAGATTAAGGTTTGCCCACATAATACCTGCACTTATTTTTTTTACAACTGCTAGTAAGTGATGATGATTATTCCAGTAAATACCCACAAAAACAAAGCTTAATATATAGCTTGAAAGAACTGGTATCAGCGTTTTTAATGCATGTAAATCTGCACCTTCAGGTACTTTTAATTCAAGTACCATTATGGTAATAATAATAGCAATAACACCATCGCTGAAAGCTTCTAAGCGGCTTTTGCCCATTATATTATTTGTTTGAAACAGGCTTGTAATAGGTAAGCGCTTCCGGCATTAACTGTTGCAGTTTTTGAATGCGAGATTCATCACTTGGATGGTCGCTTAAAAACACAGGAGGCTTTTGACCATTGCTGCTCAAGTTCATCATGCGTGTCCAGAAAGGTATTACTTCGCGTGGATCATAACCAGCCATCGCTGCAAATATCAACCCATAGTGATCTGCTTCAAATTCCTGGTTGCGGCTGTTCGGCAACAACACACCAAGCTGTGCTGTTGGTCCATATACATTATTAAAAACATTGACTGCAGTTGTATTACCATTTAATGCAACGCCACCTGCAACCTGAATACCCTGTGCTAATAGTTGCTGGCTCATACGTTCTCTTCCATGCCCAGCAACAGCATGTGTGATTTCATGACCTAATACAATTGCAAGTGCAGTTTCATTTTGTGTAACAGGTAATATGCCTGTATAAACAACCACTTTACCGCCGGGCATACACCAGGCATTTACTTCCTTGCTTTCAACCAGGTTAAACTCCCATTTATAATTCGCAATCTGATTAGCAATACCTTTTTGTTGGTAATATCTTGTTATAGCGTTTGCAATGCGACCACCAACACGCCTCACCATTTCAGCATCTGCCTGGGTTGCCGGTGCTACCTTATTATCTTTTAAAAACTGGTTGTATTGGGTTAAGGATAATTGTTCCATTTGATCTTCAGAAACAAGTGATAACTGGTTTCGTCCTGTAATAGCATTGCGTGTGCAGGAACTGATTGTTACAAATAATAAGACAGCTAAACAAAACCGTTGCATAAAATTTTTTTGAAGATTTGGCAAGTTTATACCAGCATTATTTTTTTCTTCTTTGCCGCCTTCGCCTGTCCCGGTGCTTAAGTATTGGCACTTTGCTTTCTGTACCGTTCAATAAACGATTAATGTTTTTCTGATGTGTTAGTATTACCATCAGGGCAACAGCAACAGAAAAAATTCTGTACAACGTAACATCATCATTAAAAATAAAAAGAATAAAAACGGCGAATGCAACGCTGGATAATATGGAGCTTAAAGAGACGAATCTTGTTAAATATAAAACTAATAAAAAAACACCTACACAACAAGCTGCGACCAGTGGTTGAATGGCGAGTATCATTCCAAACAAAGTAGCAACACCCTTACCGCCACGAAAGTTTGCCCATACTGGAAAGATATGACCGGCAACTGCAGCAAGTCCAAGACCAATCATAAAATTAGTTCTGTCCCAGTCATTTGATTTTGTAAGATAAAAAGGAAGCAATATGTATAGTGAAGTTGCAATAATACCTTTTGCCATGTCGATTATCATAACAGTAGTTCCCCAGCGGGCACCTAAAACACGGTATGTATTTGTTGCACCTGAATTACCACTGCCATAATCACGTATATCAATTCCAAAAAAATAACGGCTTACCCAAACAGCCGTTGGTATTGACCCAATAAAATATGCCGCAACTATTAGTAGAAACTCATTCATTTAGCTAAACAAGATTACACAGAACGACAAATATAAGTTCCATAATTTAAATAACATACATTCATTATAATCTCAAATAATACGCCTTGAGCTTTAATTTTTTAACCAAAGCAATATCCATTTATCACGGCACATCGTTTTAATGCTCTTTAACCTGTTACGTAATGCAAATTTCATTATATCGGATTCATCAGCTTCCAGCAAACCACTTAACACAAGACTGCCATTTGAATTCATTATCTTAACAAGGCTTTTAAAATTATCCACTATAATATTTTTGTTAATGTTGGCAAGAACTATATCAAATTTTTCTTTTAAAGGCAAATGATCAGATAATGATAACTTAATTTTTGTGCAATTGTTCTGGTGTATATTTTCTGTTGCATTATTGATACTCCATTCATCATTATCAATTGCAGTTATATACTTTGCGCCAAGTTTTTCAGCGAGTATGGCAAGCAAGCCTGTACCGGTTCCAAAATCAAACACAGTTTTATTTGCAGTATCAAGTCGTAACAGTTGCTGAACCATCATATACGTTGTAGCATGATGACCGGTGCCAAAACTCATTTTCGGTGTTATCACAATATCATACAAAATGTTTTTTACTAGCCGATGGAAATGCGCCCTTACCATTACTTTATCATCAATTATAACAGGTTGAAAATTTGATTCCCATTCCGCATTCCAGTTTTTTTCTTCAACTACTTTTTTTGTAAATGATACAGGATGCTTTTGTAAAGTTTTATGTAATGCATTCTCATTTAATAATGATTGTTGCACATAAGCAATCAACTCATTTTCTTTTTCTTCAAATCCATCAAAGCCAATTTCAATTAACGCCGCTATCAGAATTTCCTGTTCTTCCTGGCTATGTAAATTAAATACGTATTGAAGCTGATTCTGCATTACCAAAGTTTAAAATTCAATAACGATTTTCTACATTTTTATTCCATAAAATTGCATAAAACAATTGTATGGTACTGGTTTCTTATTTAAAAGATGAACACGATCAGCTTGCAATGCTTGAAAATAATTTATTGTACGATACAGATCTGCTGCATATAGAACTGCCTTCATCTATGGGCATGTTTTTAAATTTTTGGGATGATAATTATTCACTGGCGTTGAAAATTCAGAAGGCAATAAACGATAAACTTACCGCCAAAGGAAAAGGTTTTCCGGTTGAAGATGCACAATTACTTGCGCCCGTACCGCTTGCTGCAAGCTGCAGAAGTTTTATATATAAAATAAATGATGATAAACCTGCTGATGCTTTTTTAAATCATCATGCTATGCAAGGTGCAGGTTCAATAGTGTGCATGCCGGATCACTTTAATCAACTGAATTGTACACCGCATATTGCTATCGTTATTTCAAAACTTGGCAGAAATATTCCGGCAGAAGAAGCTGATGAATATATTGGCGGCATAATGATTATGAATGTTTTTAATTCCGTTTTGGCTAAAGACGTTGCTATATCAACTGGACCTTATTTTGTAACGTTAGATGAACTTACAGATTTTGAAACACCTGCAAAGAAAAATCACATTGGTAAAACCTGGAACTTAAAAATGCAATGCAGTATTAATGATGAGCTTATAAGCGATGGAAATATACATGACATGCAATTCACTTTTGCTGAACTTATTGAACGCGCCGCTTATGGTTCAACATTATTTCCGGGTGATATAATAAGTTATAATTTAAATAGTCACTTACAGGTATTAAAAGAAGGCGATGTTATTGAAACTGAAATAGAATATTTAGGTGCATTAACCAACACCATTGAAAAAGAAGACAGCACATTTTCAATCATCAGCAAAATTTCAGTTGATATTATTTAAAAAAATAATGATGTAAAACATTGTAGTAATAAATGAGTGCGGCAATACCAATCAGGCCAAGCACAATGGCAGGTATCCACCATCGATCAACTTCAGCAACTTCTTCTTCCTGTAAAGCTGCGTGCATTTCAACAGAAGTCTTTTCATCTTCACCAACCATTACAGTATGTGTTGTATTTTTGCGAATAACTCTTTCTGATATAATGACAGGTAAATATTCAGGCATTGCTTTCGGCTCAAAATGAATTTCTCCAGATGACTGCTTACACAAATTACCAAAGTTTTTAAATGCAATTGTTTTATGATCGTTAATATCTGATTGCAGTTGTGCAGTAAAATCTGTAAAGTTTCTTATTGCCTGCACTTCATCTACATTCAATTCCTGCGCAAGAAAATGAAAGAAGAATTTATCTGCCGGAAGTTTATCCCCGCTAAAACTTATCTTAGAAACAGGTGGCTCAACTGACCTGTTGGCAATATCAATTGATGCAGGCATTTCCTGCACACTGAAGTTACCGATGCCAGGCAATGAAAGATGATGATGAAGCGCTAAAAACTTTTTAAAAACAGGATACATTAATGTGTTTTAATTTCTCCGAACGAATATACAACACCGGCAAGCATATTAAAACCAAGTACCGGATATTGACTCCAGCGCTCATATTTGTTATTGAATACATTATTGAATTGAAGCCATACATTCAATTTAGGCATAACCGCAAACTCAACGCCTGTGTTTAAATCAAATGCAGGATCAAGTTTCCTATTCTGAAAATCTTTTGTTCGGTATTGTGTGCCATCCCAAAAAAACATATCAACTTTAAGCAATAAATCTTTTACAATCTGGTAACGCAAAGCACCGTTCAGTTCAACCGGTAATAAGCCATACGCTTTTTCACCTGCCGGTAAATCACTGTATTGATTAAAAGTGGCTCCTGCCAGCAAAGAAAACTGTTCGCTGACAGTATAACCAAGCTCACCATGAATACGCAGATCATGCATAGTTTCTTCATACAAAACATTAAAAGATTTGCCAGTAAGCGTATCATTTACAAACAAAGGCTGATTATTAATCTTAAGATAAGACACTCTTGCGTTATAAGTCAAATGATCTCCGGCGCTGCCTTTAAAGCCTGCATATTCTTCCTTTATCAAAGTATTGTTCAAGACAGTTGGCTGCGCTATCCATGGATTGTAATTGGCCAGTGATTCGTATGATGTTTTATTATAATACCCAATAAATCCACCCTGTAAAATAAATTTTTCTTCATTAATTTTTACATCAAGTGTGAAGTTTGGCAACAGGTTAAAAGTGCTGTTGCTCCATGATGGTGAAAAGCCTGCCATAATTTTTACGTTGGGTGTTTTGAAAGATAAGGATGGCGTTACTGTATAAATGGTGTTATCAATACTAACCGTGTCAGTTTTATAGCTTGTAACATCCCCGGATAATCCAACATTAAAATCAAGAATGTCTGTAATTGATTTTGTGACCGGCAGATCAAAAGCAAAATTATCTTCTTTGCCATTGCGATTATCGCCAAACAAATCAAGTGAAACTGAAGGGTTATAGCTGATGCCGTAACTGTTTACAGTTTTATTACGTAAACTTACTTTACCGCCAAAAGTAGTGAAGCGTTGACGCAGATCATCTTTTGTAAACTTTAAAGTATCAGGTAAAAATCCATATTGATATTGCGTATTGTTATCAAGAAACACATTGCCGGTCCATTCATTTTTATTATCCCGCGTAGCAAAAATCCCGATGCCTTCAAGATGCAGCTTGCTAAAATTCTGCAATGCCGGCGAAGGATTTGAAGAAACATATTTGCCATTCACATTTATAACAGAGGTAACCCCATCACCAAACGATAAACCGGTTTGCAAATATGGTGTTGTATAATTTCCATAACCTACCTTCAAATAATTGCTGCTTTGCCAATGCACATTCGAATCTATATTTTCAGCCATAGCTTTTAATGGCGCTGACTGATAACCCAGTGATAAATTTGAGACAGGAATATTATAATTCAGTGTTGGCCTCACAGAATCCGGCAAAGGTGTTGCTGCACTAAAATTTATTTTGGATGTTTGTTTTAATGAAGGTGCAAACTGTGATGTAACCACGACCGTTCTTGGCGGCAATGCCGTATCCGTTGCAGCTTGTTTTGTTAGCTTTTTTTCTTCAACACGCTTTTTATTTTGCCTGTGTTGAGCAAAAGATGATTGTGTGATACTGATTAAAATAATAAGTGCTACTAAATATTTCATCTTAAAATCTTGTGTTATAATTATTGCTGAACAACTTTACTATTCTTATCTTTTTCTGCAAGCACATTGTCTAATTTTTGTTGCGCCTCTTTCTTTAAAGAAGTATCTGTTGCGTTCTGAACTACGCTGCGCAACGTAGCTTCAGCATTAAAATAATCCTGCTCTTTTAAATAAATATCACCTAATAAAATATAGACTTTGGTTATCCAATAATCGTAACTGCCGGCTTTATTAATTACATCAAAGCCCGCTTTCTCCGCCTCTTTTAAATTATTTTGCTGATATAAGATTTCAGCAATGCGGTAACGTGCTTCTGCTGCATACTCACTCTTGCCGGTGCTTACAACTGTTTTATATGCATCGCCTGCTGCATCAAGCTGGTTATTGGTTTGATAATTTTTTGCAATGATAAGATTTGCCATTGCTTTATCGTCTGAAGCAATACCTTTTTGCTGCAATAAATCCTGCGCATTGGCCAAAGCACTGTCAACCTCATTTAATTTATATTGACAACGTAGCAAGCCACGTTCACTTTCTAACTTGTTTTCAGGTGTTGTGGCAATTGATTTTAACTGGTTGAAATATTGTTCAGCCTGCTTATAATCTTTCAATTCAAAATAAGAAATACGTGCCGCCTGCAATGTGCTTGTTTCAGCATAACTGTTGGGCGCTTTTTGTGCAACATTATTATAATAGGTAAGCGCATGCGTAAAATCTTTTCGCGTGTTATAAATATCAGCCGAATAATAATTTGCTTCTACTGCATATTTGCCAGCAGGAAATTTTGTTACATAATTATTGAAACCCTGCAAAGCATTATCATAAGATTTATTGTTATATGCTGATTGAGCTGTTATAAATGTGAGTGAATCCTGTTCGGAATAACTTATAGGCTTGCCTGCTTTTTGCATGAAGGCAACAAAGTCATCAGGCTTTTGCATATCAATAAAAATGTCCCGTACATAATTAACTGCTTCATCACTTTCAGGTGCATTTGGATAGGTTGTAATAAGCTTTTGAAAACTGCTCAGTGCATTCTGATTGTCTTTCAAATTATAATAACTCACGCCAAGCTTTAAATAAGCCTGTGGTTTAAATGCATCATTCTTACCTGCAATAATTGTATTTAATGGCTTGATGGCAACTTCATATTGTTCACTTGCCAAATACGTATTTGCCACTTCCATATTCACATCAGCCACAAGTGGCGAAGATGGATAACGGTTCTGAATAGATTGCAGCAACGCCACTTTTTGTGCATATTGGCTGTTGGCACCGGCAATAACTGCTTTCTGATACAAGGCATAATCCGCCGGAGGCAACTGGTCATTAATAACAGCTTCATACATTGGCAAAGCTTTGTTGTAATTTTTTTTGATGAAGTAGCAATCTGCCTCGCGCAAATACGAATCCGTTGCCAAAGGCTGAGAATTAGAAGTAATTGATGTTGCCACATCAGTAAAGCTCTTTAATGCATCATCATAATCTTCCTGTCTTAAATAACAATAACCCAGTGTGTAGTGCGCATGAGCAGCGCTGACTTCTCCGTAAGTGGAAGGAGATTTCAAATACTGCTGCAGATAATAAACACCTGAATCGAATGTATTATTCCTATATGCAATTTCACCTTTCCAGAAGTTAGCGTAAGGAATATATAGTTGGTTGTATTCAATTGAAAAAATTCTGTTCAACAAATCATCTGCCTGTGATAATTGCTGGTCGTTAATTAACTCAACGGCACGTCCATATAAAATTTTTGGATACGCTTTTTTTACAAGCTCGCCTTGTGATTGTAATGTTTCAACCAATTGAAGTGCATCTTTATAATTATTTGTATTTGATAACACATTTACCAGCAACTCTTTTGCTTCATCAGTATATTCAGAGTTTGGATAAGTTGCAATAAAACTTTTAAGCTCATTCAGCGCAACATCAGTATAACCCAATTCAACCGACAGCTTTGCATAATTAAATTTTGAAACTTCTTTTTGCTGTGCATCATTACTGTTGAGTGAACAAAACAAAAATGCATTTCTTGCACCGGCTTTGTTACCAAGCTTTAAATAAGAATCGCCTAATAAATACATGCTGTTTTGCGCAATCGTATCCTGCTTACCGCCTAACTCTTTAAAACCCTGGCTTGCCTGTTTATATTGTTCCGCATCATAATAACAATAAGAAAGTTCATACAAATCTTCGCGGCTAACTTTTTCAGTATTGCTTACATATTTTTCCAGGTAAGGCAAGGCTTTTTTATAGTTGCCTTTTTCAAAATAAATATGGCCAACCAACTCACGCAACTGCAGATCATAGAACTGGTTGTTGCTTTGCAAAGTCTTCTCTGCATAATCAAGCGCCTTATCTTTTTCACCACGGTAATAATAAATCTCTGCAATGTAATATGGTATGATGGGTTGATACTTTGCCTGCTGCTCTATTGTTTGAAAAGATGTTAATGCCTGCGCATAATTTTTTTCAGAGAAAGCAATGTATCCGTAATAATAATTTGCATCGTAATAGTTAGGATCTGATGGTATTTGCTGAATGGCTTCAAACAATGGCTTCGCATCTTCAAAACGCTGCATTGTAAAATAGGCATAACCTTCATGAAACTTCATGTTGCCAATTTCTATATTGCTTAAGTTGGCAATGTTTGCTTTCTGATAATGATCCAATGCATCTGCAAAGTCCTGGTGCTTATAATAATATTCGCCTAACTGGTAACACATCATTTCAATGCGAGGTGCATTGTGTTCAAGATTGATGAAATCAATTGCATTCTGCACGGCACTTACATCATTCAGTTGCAACCTGCAGACAATAGAATAATACTTTGCTTCTGTTTGAACCGTGATTGGTATATAACTTTTCCGGTTGTCATCTATATATAATTTTTCAAACAAAGGATAAGCAAGACTGAACTTTTGTTGCTGGTATAACTCTTTAGCCTGCTTAAAATCTGCATCGGGATCGTTATAAATTTTTGTTGATTGTGCGTTGGAAAAATAAAATGAAAACAATAAAAAAAGTAATGTTGTTAACTTTTTGCACTCCATGTTTTGCTGAACGGTGATCAATTTGCAAATATTTTAAACACTTTCTTAAATAAACGTAAAAGCGCTTAAAGATAACTTCTCAATTATGCCATGCAATAATGCATTTTTGAATTGTGGATAACCGTTGAAAAAATTATTTTTGTATAAATAAGACTATTATGAAAAGAATTCTTTCTATAAAATATAGTGCAGGTGCTTTTAATTTTTCTATGTTATTGTTACGTGTTGTGTTTGGGTCGCTGATACTTGTAAAGCATGGTTACGACAAGATGATAAACTTCTCCACTTTACAATACAAGTTCTATAATTTTTTTCATCTTGGCACGAGAACATCTTTAATACTGGCCATTTTTGCTGAATTTTTCTGCGCCCTGTTTATTGTGCTTGGTTTATTTACAAGGCTTGCCTTAATACCTTTAATTATAACCATGCTCGTTGCTGTATTTGGCGCTGATGCGGGTAAATCTTTAGTTGATTCTGAACTTGCTTTATTGTATTTAAGTGCTTTTGTTACGTTATTATTTTGCGGGCCTGGTAAGGTTAGTATTGATGGAATGATTAACAAATAAAAAATAACGGCAGTAAATTGTTAGCACTTAAACTAAATTTTACATTAACTTTCCCAGATTTACGGTTTTGTTATTGATTATACACACTTCCATAATGCATCAACAAACCATTGTTTTGAATCATAAAAATGTTCAATGGTTTCAAAGTCACACTTTCCAGCAATATGATTGATTTGTTCAATTGAATACTTGGTTGAAATTTCCATATCAATAGTTTCGTATGCATCAAAATTTATAAACTCTGTGTCACCAATAAACACACGTTGTTTGCAGTTGCTGATTAAGTAACTCTTGCATTCGCCATTTTCGGGATTGTAAACAGGAAAATGTGAAAATTTTTCAATAGAGAAGTCTGCATTTAATTCCCTGTTTATTCGTTTTAATAAATTAAGATTAAACTCACGTGTAATCCCTTGTTTATCGTTGTAAGCATCAAGGATTATTTTCGGATCCTTCTTTAAATCAAAGCCAATCAGCAAACAATCTCCAGGCTTTAAACTGCTTCTTACTTCTTTACAGAAAGCAATGGATTGCTTATAGTTCATGTTACCAATATTGCTACCCATAAACAAAACCAGCTTTCTTTTTATTGATAGCTGATTTGCTTTTTTAAGCATCTCCATGTACTCACCATTGAGGCCTTGTATGTTTAAGTTGCGAACTTTTTTAGGCAACTCCTCTTTAATTAAATCAATCACATGTTTTGAAATATCAACCGGGAAAAAAGTGACGTTTTTATTACGCTTTAAAACTTGTCTTAGCAGATAAACCGACTTGCTGCAATCGCCTGCGCCTAATTCTATTATATCATAACTTTTTTCTGAAGCAAAAATGGTGGAAGCAATATCCGCAGATTGGTTTTTTAAAATTTCCATTTCACAATCTGTAAGATAGTATTCATCACAATGCATGATTTGCTGAAACAGATCATCACCATGATCATCATAAAAATATTTTGACTCAAGGTATTTTGATGATGATTGCAAACCTTTCATTACATCTTTATAAAACTTTGTTGTTATGTTTTCTGATACGGTTGTTAGTTGCATATGTAAGTTTATTTAGCAAGACGTATGCCTGTATATTGCCAGCGTAACGGCGCATGAAAAAAGTTTCTGTAAGTGATGCGGCTGTGATTAGGTGGAGTTATTTCAGATGCACCGCGCAGTACTTTTTGATTTACCATAAACTTACCATTATACTCACCAACGGCGCCAGGTGCTTTTGAAAAACCAGGATACGGTAAATAAGCACTTTCAGTCCATTCCCAGCGTTTACCCCATTTAAATTTTGTTGCGGCAACTTCCCATTCAGCTTCTGTTGGCAAACGCAAACCTTTCCAGGAAGCATACGCATACGCCTCATAAAAACTAATATGACAAACAGGTTCATTTAAATCAACCGGCATCAAACCATTTAGTGTATAGTTCATCCATTCACCATTAATCAAGTGCCAATACATCGGTGCATTAACCTGGTTTGCTTTTACCCATTCCCAACCTTCCATGTGCCAGTAAATAAAATTTTTATAGCCGCCGGTATTTATAAACTCGAGATATTCTTTGTTGATTACAGGTTCACTTGAAATAGAATAATCATTAAGATATACTTTATGACGGTTCAACTCATTATCAAAACAAAAACTTTCGCCTTCAAAACCTATTTCATACATGCCTTCATCAATATGTATCCACTCCTTTTGTTTTAATGCAGATAATTTTTTTTCTTCCTGATACAAAGCAGGAAACAACGGATTGTTACCTAAAATAAATTTGATATCAGTTGCTAATAATTCCTGGTGCTGCTCCTCATGATTTAATCCAAGCACAATTAAATTGTTCAATTCCTTACTTAAACTATTCCTCAAGAAGTGCGACATGGCTTCATCAATATACTTACGGTATTTATAAACATCTTCAACAGATGGACGGCTCAAATTACCTCTGTCTGTTCTTATAACTCTTGCACCGACCGATTCATAATAACTATTAAAAACGTAGTTATAATTTGGATTGAACTCTTGATAGTTTTCATCGTTTGGTTTTAAAATCATTTCCTCCCAAAACCATGTTGTATGACCAAGGTGCCATTTGGGTGGACTGACGTCAACCACTGGCTGCACCACATAATCTTCTGTTTGAAGATTGGCACAAATGCTTGCTGAGCGGTTGCGGACTTGTTGAAAACGTTCTTGTAAATTCATTTTATAAAAAATTAAAAGTCAAAGTTTATTTGAATGCGTGCTATTAATTAACATAAAAAATTATCGAACGATAAATCATTACATAAATAAATTTCATTCTACCCTGATTGTACAATTGAGTTTATTGTAACCGGATTCAGCTTCCCAAAGGTTTTCATTTGCAAAGCGAATACTATACACAGCACGCTTTGCCAACGAAGTATAACCATCAGGCAGATTGAGGAGTAATTCATATGATCCCGGATCAATGTTATGTGACATGGTTAAATTTTCATTAATTAAAACATCACCGCTAAACCATTTTCTTACGTCTGTTTGCATTGGAACGCAAGTAATCTTTTTTGTTTTTAAGTTTCGAAGAACAAGCTGAACAGGCCTTGGATTAAAAGGCGATGCATAACCAACATTTTTTAATTTGATTTGTATATTTAATTTACTTTTTATTTTTACCATTGAAGGTAAGTCTGTACTTAACAAAACAAATCTGTAACCAAGATTGCGTTTAATCTCACTTATGCAGCCGCCGCTGTCCCAATCATTATTTACAGTATTATTATAAGCTGCATTTAAACAACTATAATGCATGGCAGCCATTATTTGTTGCGCTCCACCACAATTGTTTTGAGGACTAAATGCGTCATCACATGTTTCGCCGCCAATTGCAGTATAGCGACTGTCATTTGTAAAATAATGCTGCAACCTAATATTAGCTGTATCACGTGAGGATGAAGAATTGCCATAATTGTAAAAAGTTCCATAATCATCAACACTGCTTAAAAAACAATCATTATGAAAACCTATTCGTGCTTTATCATTTTCTGTATAGGATTCATTTTCTGTAAGCGCAGCAGAAGTAACAGGTGCTTTTGGGCCATATACAAAGCGTTGTTTTATTTGTGGAGTACGCACTTGCACCATGCGGTCTTCCGGTAATGCATCAAGCAAAGCTTTTAACACTTCATTACGGTCTCTCCAACTACTGTCAGCTACATAACCAAGATGATTAGTTGATGCATCTCCAAAATAATCAGTAAAATAATTTTCACCCCAAATACCAATAAAACCCATTTGTAAGACAGCAATCACGTCAGCATTTTTTTGCAGCAAAGGTTTAAGCTGTGCAATGTGCATTAGCACAATATTTTTAGGAGCATCACCATACGGTGGGCAAATTTTGTACTCATCAGTGCAATTACCTGAATGCGATTGATCAATATAAGAAAAGCGAAGGATTACTTTTAAACCTGCTTCACGAACTACATTAAAATCATTTTGTATTAAACCAAGAAAGCCTGTATCAATGGCGCCTGACTTAAATGTTTCAAGGCGGTAAGAACGGTAAATGAGTGATCCGTAAAAAGAATAACTGGCTGACTTTGCCTGTTGAGGTACAGAATGAAATGCTTTTAGTTTGTCTAAATTTAATGGAGTGAAATTGCTGCTGCCGGTTGTAAAAGGAATATAAAAACCTCGTTCCGGATTAGAAAAATCTTCAAAGCTTTCTTTATATATAATATGCTTAACCTGCGAAAAAACAGAATTAGTAAACGCATAAATAATCGAAACAAAAAGAATTGCAAAGCGTAGCATTAATGTACAGCTAAATTTACAATAAGTTATTTTTTGCTTTCATTGGTATAATTGACTAATTGCGATATTGTATGCACATTCAACTCATCACTTTGTTTTCTACGCATCATTAAAGCATATGCATTATTAAATCCAATTGGTTTTAACCAAACCAAATTATATTCCTTTTTAAACTTATCAGAAACATAACCATAAACACTGTCACGGTTTTGATGCAAGCTGCTAACTGTGTTTGTTGTTGCATTTAATATTGCCAGCAAACCTGTTCCTGTATATTCAGGGTACATGTCAATCTGGTTGTTGATAATCGCATCAAAACAAATACTCGTTCCACCTAAACCTGTTTTTGTATCAACGTTTAAATCAGTATAACCTTTAATAATCATTGAATACATGTTGATTAAAATATACTGTTCACCAAAAATTTTTGAACCCAATTTTATTGTCCCTTTTGAACCATTGCGTGGTTGTTTATAAAGATTGTTTTTTACTAAAAAGTCTTTTGCCACTTTTTCCGGAGATTGTTTAAGATAATCAACTTTATAATTTAAGTCGGTCATAATCGAATCATTAATTTTTCCTGAAAGCAGGTTCAATACATTTTCAACTTCAGGATACTTTAATAACACATCATTCCTGATTACCGGTGCTGCATAATAAGGCGGGAAAATATGTCTGTCATCATCCAACACAAGCAAATCAAATGCCTTTAATCTTCCATCGCTGCTGTAACCACTTATAACATCTAATTTTTTTTCATACGCCGCTTTATACATTATTGCATCACTAATAACAACATTTTTTATTTTTAATTTATAGGTTGATATTAACCCCAAATAACCATCTTGCCTGCCCATAAACTCCGGCGTAAAACCTGCAAGCAATTTATTTTTTTCAAATGACGGAATTATGTAAAAAGATGATAACAATAGAACAATAAAAGGCATAAGAAAGGCAACAATTCTCAGCTTATTAAAATTGATTTTTTGCACACGCGACAATAAAAAATCAAACAAAATAGCAAGCAATGCGGCTGGTATTGCACCAGCTAAAATCATATTCGTATTGTTGAGTGAAATGCCACCAAAAATAAATTCACCTAAACCGCCGGCAGCAATTAAAGAGGCTAGGGTTGCTACACCAACATTAATAACCGTTGCTGTTCTTATACCAGCCATGATAACCGGAAAAGCCAATGGCAGTTCAACTTTTATTAATGTTTGCCATTTGCTAAAACCCATTGCAGTAGCGGCTTCTGTAATATTATGGTTTACTTCCCTGATACCTGTGTAAGTGTTTCTGATGATGGGCAATAACGCATATAAAAACAAAGCTGTAATGGCAGGTAACGGGCCAATACCTAACAATGGAATCATAAAACCAAGTAATGCAATGCTTGGAATAGTTTGTAAAACGCCTGCAATGCCTAAAACAATTCCTGTAGCTTTTTTTTGACGCACAATAAAAATTCCTAAAGGCAAACCAATCAAAACTGCGACTAATAAGGAAATGAATGTTAAGCCAACATGTGCAATGGTTTGATCCAGCAACTTGCCGCGTTGCTGAACAATAAAATCCCATAAACTTTGTTGCTGTTCCATCAATTATTTTTTTTGTATTGATTGAAAGCATTCATCAGTGATGTATAATTAATATGCTTTTCTTCATTGTCATTTTTTGCGAGCAATGCTTCGCGATTATTCAAACTAAAAAATTCCAAAGCCTGCCAAACATTTGCATCTGCCGGTAACTTTTGCTCATCATTACCTTCATTTAAATCAGGTTTATCAGTGATCAGGTTCCAAAGCATTTTTACAGTAACCGATTTATATTCTAACTGCAATCTCTGTTCATTAAAAAAATCTTTTACAAAATCATTTGCCGGCTTAAATAACAATTCTGCTGATGTACCAACCTGCACAATCTTTCCTTTATTCATCAAACAAATTCTATCGGCAAGTTCAAATGCTTCCTGCACATCATGTGTTACCAATACAATTGTTTTCTTTTTAAATTCTTCAAGGTTTTTAAAATCGTTACGCACTTTTATTCTTGTTATTGGGTCAAGAGCACCAAAAGGTTCGTCCATTAATAGCAAAGGAGCATTAGCGGCTAATGATCTTGCAAGACCAACACGTTGCTGCTGGCCACCACTCAATTCATGCGGATAGGAATTATAATAATCTTTTGAAAGATGCAGCTTGCTCATTAATTCTTCAACACGTTGCTTAGTCTTTTCTTTATTCCATTTAAAAAGAACCGGGACAACTGCAATATTTTCTGCAACAGTATAATGCGGAAACAATCCTGTGTTTTGCAAAGCATAACCAATGTTGCGTCTTAATGTTTCAGCATTTTCCTGTTGAATATTTTTTTGATTGATAAAAATTTCACCACTTGTTGGTTCTGTTAAACGGTTGATCATTTTTAACGTGGTGGTTTTGCCACAACCACTGGTTCCAAGCAGTACAAAATTTTCTCCTTCATCAACATGAAAAGAAATATTGTCAACGGCAGTTTGTGCCTTAAATGTTTTGCTGACTTTTTTTACTTCAATCATTAATTGGGTAACAAACTTGATAAGATAAAGTTGAGCTTATTTGTTAAGATATGTAAACTTAGAGTATCACGAAAAGATAAAATCTTTGATAGTTGTTTTAGTCATAGTTCAATCGTTTATTGTATATCGTCAAAGGTTGATGAATTGAATCAATAAGATTCATTATCATTTGGAAAACTACCGGTTTTTACGTCATCAATATATTTGCGCACCGCTTTGCCGGATTGCTCATATAAATCAAGATACTGCCGCAAAAATCTTGGCTTAAATTCAGTATTAATGCCAAGCATATCATGCATTACCAATACCTGGCCATCACAATGTTTACCCGCACCAATGCCAATAGTTGGTATACTTATACTTTCTGTTACTTCTTTTGCCAGTTGCGCCGGAATTTTTTCCAACACAACAGCAAAGCAACCTGCTTCCTGCAAAAGTTTCGTATCGTTACGTAATTTGTTTGCCTCATCTTCTTCTTTAGCACGCACGTTATAAGTGCCGAATTTATAAATGCTTTGAGGCGTTAAACCCAGATGTCCCATAACCGGTATGCCTGCAGAAATAATCCTTTTCACACTATCAAGAATTTCTTCGCCGCCTTCCAGTTTAATAGCATGTGCACCGGTTTCTTTCATTATACGTATGGCAGAAGCCAGCGCTATTTCAGAATTGGATTGATAAGAGCCAAACGGCAGATCAACTACCACAAGGCAGCGGTTAATACCACGCATAACAGACGATGCATGGTAGATCATCTGCTCTAACGTAATGGGTAAAGTTGTTTCATGGCCTGCCATTACATTGCTGGCACTATCGCCTACCAGAATTACATCAACATCTGCACCGTCAATAATCTTTGCAAATGAAAAATCATACGCAGTAAGCATGGCTATTTTTTCGCCATTTGCTTTCATGCGCTGCAAAGTGTTGGTGGTTATTTTTTTAACTTCTTTTATCGCTGCTGACATACAAATACGTCTTTTATTAAACAAGTAAACTTGGAATATTGTCTTCTATAACTTCATCATTGACTCCAATATGCTTCTCTGCTTTTTTATGCAGGTAATTGAAAATTTCTATTTGCGAACGCACTTTAATATCTGCATCATGCGATACATAAATATTCTTTAAATTTTCATCCAGCACGCGTGCCTTAATATTATCGCTTAACTGTATCTCCATAATTTTTTTAAGTTCATTACACAGTGATTTTTTTGTTACAGGCACTGCCGCTTCAATACGATGATCAAGATTGCGTATCATCCAGTCTGCAGACGAAATAAATATTTTTTCATCGCCGCCATGATGAAATATCATGATACGCGAATGCTCCAAATATTCATCAACAATACTGATGGCTTTCACCTTATCCCATTTGTCTTTGAACTTAGCGCAATAAATGCCTCGTACAATCAAGTTGACTTTAACCCCTTCTGACGCCGCATGATAGAGTTTGTAAATCATTTGCGGATCACTCAATGAATTTATTTTAATAGTGATGATTGCCTTCTTGCCTGCTTTTGCATGTTTGATTTCGGTATTGATCAAATGCAACAATCTTTCACGCATAGCAACGGGACAAAGCATTAATGTTTTGCATTCATTAAGGCTGGTAATGTTTGCTTTCGGACTTTCCAGCACTTTAAAAATGCGGTTTATATCATTCATAATATCCCGGTTTGATGTAAGCAGGCATTCATCTGCATATACATTTGCCGTTTTCTCATTAAGGTTGCCTGTACTTACAAAACCATATTGACTAATTTTTTTGCCACTTGTTTTTCTTATGATGCAAAGCTTTGCATGCACTTTATAATTAGGAATGCCAAGCAAAACTTTTACACCTTCTTCTTCCAGCCGTTCTTTCCATGTAAGATTCGCTTCTTCATCAAACCTTGCTCTTAACTCAAGCATTACAACAACCGTTTTACCATTGCGTGCAGCGTTGATTAAAGCATTAGCCACTTTTGATGTTGATGCTAATCTATATGCTGTTATTTTTATTGATGTTACTTCCGGATCAATGGCTGCTTCGCGTAAAAGATCTATTACTGAGTCAAAAGAATGATATGGAAAATGCAGCAGCACATCATCTTTTAAAATTACATCAGTAACACGCATAGCTTCTTTAAGCAACGGATGTATGAATGATGAACGCCTTATTTTTTTCTGCCTGAATACATCCGGAAAATCCATGAAGTGCCTGAAATTGTGAATACGCCCGCCGGGAATGATATTGTCTTTTCTTGAAAGATTTAGTTTGCGCATGAGATATTCAAGCAGGCCCGCATCCATTTCTTTATCATATACAAATCTCGTTGGCTTTCCTATGCGCCGGTTCTTTAAACCTTTTTGAATTTTTTGTACAAACGAAGTGCTTACATCATTATCAATATCAAGCTCTGCATCTTTTGTAACCTTAAAAATGTAAGACTCAAATTTTGTATAATTAAAATAAGAGAATATATATTTTAAGTTGAACCGAATTACGTCTTCCAATAGAATAATATGGTTTCGGCCTTCAGGTGCAGGTAATTGCACAAAGCGGCCAACTGATCTGCTGGGCACTTCTATCAATGCATATTTCTGCTGATAAGCGGTATCTTCTCTACGCATTACCACACCGAGATAAATACTTTTTTCCCGCAGGTAAGGCAGTTGCGGCAAACTTTCAATCATCAGCGGTATAATATTGGAACGCACCTGTTCTTCAAAAAAAGTTTTTACAAATTGCTGCTGCTGATCATTGAGTTTTTTTTCATCCACCAAAAAAATTCCTTCTTCTTCCATCTCATGCAAAATGCCCTGCCATATCCTGTTAAATTCATTTTGCTGATCTAACACAATAGTTTGTATCTGCTCTACAATTTCTGCAGGGTTTTCTTCAAGATGCATATTGCCTTTCTTGCCACCCAGTTCAATCATGCGTTTTAATGTTGCCACACGTACGCGAAAAAATTCATCCATATTATTTGAATGAATACCTAAGAAACGAATTCTTTCACGCATGGGCACAGATGCATCACCGGCTTCCTGCAATACCCTTGCATTAAAACTTAACCAGCTAATATCTCTTGGAATTAAATTTTTCATATTTAAGCATAACAAAATTCAAATGTATGTATCAATACAATTCAAGTGTGTTACTTTATTTAATGGGTTATCAAAATACAGAATTCTGTATGAAATCAAAATTCTGTATGAACACGAAATGAAAAAATGTTTACCGGTCCCCTGTCTTTATTATAACCCGGGTTTAATGCAAACTGGTAGTCGCCGGTTATCCATAAAGGCAACTTGTCAGATGGCTTTACACTATAATACAATTCTGCAATAGACTCTGGCGCATAGTTTAAGTTTCCATCACCCAGAATAAAACCTGAACCTCCTTTTGAAATATAGCTTCTATGTTCTTTTGAAATGCCATTAACTACTAAAGCAAGGCCTGCGTTATCATAAGTTCTTCTCCACGTATCACCATTTACCGAAACACCAAAGCAACCTGTGCGGTCTATTTCTGTAAACACCCAGGTTTCATTTTTGCCATCATTCCAACCAACCCTGCCAAACAAGCCAGCCGTTTTGTTTAACTGTGCATCAAAATTTAATTCAAAGCCTGTTTTTGTTCTGCCTGATTTTCGCGTAGCAATTATATCAGGATTACTTAGTTTGATTGCCTCATCATAATTACCAAAGTCGGCTTTGTTATGATAGAAGAGTAAACGTATGTTAGATTCTTTGCCATTTATTTGAAACTGCTTATCAATTTCAGCATTAATACCCAACGCAAAACTATCCTTAAACTTCAGGTTAAGTTTTGAACCGTTTGCCTCCGTTGGTAACGTAGCGATACCGAGTTTATATGTAAACCTATTCAGCTTAAGCGCTGTTGAAAGGCTGTAGGTATATCCTCTTACATTAGCTGCATAATCCCAGGCACCATCATTCATTAAAGACCAGTTCATGAACTGTGTACGTGGAGAATTGCTAAATGCATTCTGATCAAATAAATCGCCTAAAGAAAACTTACCAAACCAAAAGCTTAAATAGTTTTTTGGTTGATATATTTTTAATTGGTTAGCGCTATCTTCCTGTAAATCTTTTTCTTTTGATAAAGCAAAAGTCTGCTTCAAATAATAACGCGCTGAATACAAAGTTGGCGATGGATTGCCTACACGAAAAGTTTCTCCGTTTGATGAGCCTGCCATTCCCGTAGCACCGCTTAAACCACTGCCACCGGCTATTTCAGGATTTATATAAACTTCAGCGCCTTGCCATAACCTTGCACCTACATATAATGTTGCCGTTATTGAATTTTCTTTTTCTGATTTGCCGCTTAAACTGTTTGGTCCTTCATAAGGTGAATGAAAGGCAGGCTTTATCTGATAGATGTATGTTGTTTGAAAGTGAATATTAAAACGTTGCTCTTTAACGGTGTCTTGTGCAGTTGTTATTTTGGTAAAAAGGCTGAAAAATATAAGTGTTGAAACCAGCTTCAGGTTAGGTATCTGCATTAATTGTAATTCAGGTGCGTCAAATTAAACAACAAATTTTTGTTCAAAAAAATCGATTAATAAAATGCTGTTCAAGAATGAATACTTATTCCGCTTGTATAATGTGAAAGTTCCGGCAACTCAAAAGCATTATCTTTAAATTTATCAAAAACGATTGTTTAACAACTATTCTTATGCCTTCATTAATTAAAACCGGCAGATACCTGCTTGCTGTAGCGGTAGTTGCGTTTGGAATTGAGCAGTTCATTTTTCAACATCCGTTAACTGCTTTTATACCTATGACAGGGCTTAGTCAAAAACAATTAATAATAGCTGTTATAACCGGTGTTTTGTTTATTGTTGCGGGTCTGCGGATAGCTTTTAATATTGGTGCTAAATACGCCGTTTGGTTTCCATGCACATTATTTTTTATTTTATTTCTTGCACTGCATCTGCCGGAATTACTGCATAATATTCATGATGGTAGTCAATGGACAGCTTGCTTTGAATTAATTGCGCTTTGCAGCGGTGCTTTAATGGCGGTTATTTTAAACTCGCCTGATAGAATTGAAACGCGGTCATATTATAAAAATAAATGGCTTAACACAGCACGTTATTTATTTGCTGCAGCTTTAATAGTATTCAGCGGTTTGCATTTTGTTTATGCTGATTACATCTCTACGCTTATACCCGGCTGGATCCCGGCTCATCTTTTCTGGTCTTACTTTTTTGGTGTTGCATTTATTGCAACTGCTATAAGTCTTTTATTGCAATTGCTTATTCGTTTATCAACCGGCTTATTAGCTGCAATGTTTTTTTTATGGGTTCTTGTTTTACATCTTTTAAGATGCATCCATAATATACACACTGAAGCTGAATGGACAAGTTTATTTGTTGCAATAGCAATGGGTGCAACAGCGCTTATGTTTGCTGGTGTATATAACAATAAAACAATTTATCCTTTAAGATAAAATAAAAGAATATTATAAAATACTTTTATTATAAATGCATAATTTTATTTTATAACAATTATAATTATGAATCAGCAGATAAATCAAAATGGCCCAACCTGCGGCAACCCAAATTGTACTTGTGAAATATGTACATGTGAAAATTGCAGTTGTTGTTAGTAAAAATTAAATTGAAAAAAGCCGGCTTAGGCCGGCTTTTTGTTTTGTATTAAGTTGAATTCAATCGTATATAGTTAGTACAATAAATTATAGTTAACCTGCATAATCAACCATGCAGATTTTGAATAATTTTGTGCTGCGCTAATTTCAATTGTTCCTCACTTAACTGTAATTTTTTTCTTGTAAAGTTTAAATCATCTGCTGAATTAATGGGAACTAAATGAAGATGTGCATGCGGAACTTCAAGACCAATTACAGCTATACCACATCGGTTGCAATCAAAAGATTTTTCTATAGCTTTTCCAATGGGTTTTGCAAATAATAATAAGCTGCTCAAATACGCTTCATTAAGATCGAACATTTTGTTTACTTCGATTTTAGGAACAACTAATGTATGTCCTTCAACCAATGGAAAAATATCAAGAAAAGCAAAAAATTTTTCATCTTCTGCAATCTTGTACGATGGTATTTCACCGTTGATAATTTTTGTAAATACACTCATCTCTTAATTATTTGAGCCAAAAAAACTGCATGTTTCTGCAACTTTTAGCAATGCAAAATCTTATAAGCTGATTTCTTCAACCTTAAATTTCATTACACCATTAGGTGCTTTTACTTCAGCAATTTCTCCTTTATGTTTACCAAGCAAACCCTGCCCGATTGGAGATGAAACAGAGATTTTATTTTCTTTCAGATCAGCTTCTTTTTCACCAACAATCTGATAAGTAACTGTTTTTTTAGTAGCCACATTTGTAATAGTTACTCTTGTTAAAATAGAAACTTTGCTGGTATCAATTTCACTTTCCTCAACTATTCTTGCACTGGCAATCTGGGTTTCAAGCAAAGCAATTTTTGCTTCTAAAAATCCCTGCGCTTCCTTTGCAGAATCATATTCTGCATTTTCTTTTAAATCACCTTTTTCACGTGCTTCTGCAATAGCTCTTGATGCAGCCGGCCTGTCAACAGATTTCATTTGCTGCAACTCTTTCCGCATTTTTTCAAAAGCATTTTTTGAAACGTACATTGTATCACTCATATATTATAGCGTTTGTTAGAGATAAAAAAAATACAACGCCACACATTTAATGCAGCGTTGCACGATGCAAATATAAAATATCGTTTGAAAAAAGATTAGATAAAAAGTAAAAAAAGTAAAAACAAAGGATGTTTAACTTTCGCCAACGGAATTAAAGACAACGTGCTGCATCCAGTTTATCCAAAACTATTTTGGCCATTTTAAAAAAAGCTTCATGCGAGTAACCGGCAATATGCGGCGTTATAATAACATTTTTTCTCTGATATAAATTTTGTAACTGCAGCTTTTCATCATTTGAGTAAATATCCAGGTTTTCGTTTTCCAAAACATCAATGCCAGCTGCACTTATTAAATTGTTTTCAAGTGCATTTATCAAAGCATTAGTGTCTGTTACTTTTCCACGGCAGGTGGTTATAAAAACAGGTTTGCGTTCAACCCTTTTAAAAAAAGCATCATTAGCGTAATGGTGTGTTTCTTCGGTAAGCGGAAGATGCAGGCTTATAACATCAGCATAACGTGCAATTTGTTCAGGCGCAGCTTCATGTATATAAGTTTTGGCAAAATCAAATCTATATTTATCATATGCAAGCACTGTGCAGTTAAATGATGAAAGAAGTTTTGCAAATGCTTCACCTGTATTGCCAAAGCCAATGATGCCAATTGTTTTACCGCTTATTTCTGTACCACGGTTAGCATCACGAATCCATTTCCCTTGTTTTATTTCTTCAAAGCTGCTGGTAATTCTATTCAATAGATTTAGTATTAAACCCAGCGCATGCTCTGCAACAGCGTTGCGGTTACCCTCAGGGCTGCTTACACAATAAATGCCTTTTTTTTCAGCATAAGGCACATCAATCAATTCCATGCCGCTGCCTAACCTTGCAATCCATTTTAATTCGCTTGCTTTACCAATCAGAGCACTGTCTATTTTGAGTCTTGTAGTTATAACAATGCCATGCACATCTTTTATTAATGTTTCTACTTCTTTATAAGTTACTGCTGGTATATACAAAACTTCATAGCCTTTTGTTTTAAGTTCATCAATTAAATAGTTGTGCACTTTTGCGGTAACAATAACTTTTTTCTTAATCATGATTTCATTTTAAAACTGAGTGATGCAAACTCTTCTATATTTAGTTGTTCTGCACGTTCATCAAAAATGTCGTCTTTTAAAATTGTTTCATCAAACAAACTGCGTACAGCATTTCTTAATTTTTTTCTGCGTTGATTAAAAGCTGTTTTCACTAAAACAAAAAATTCTTTTTCACTACTGATATTCAATTGTTCATGCTTTCTTTTTAATTGAATTACGCCACTCATAACTTTTGGCGGCGGATTAAAGCTTGCCGGCGCTACATCAAACAAATATTCGACCTCATAAAATGCCTGCACAAGCACACTTAATATACCATACATTTTATTATTTGGTTTTGATGCAATGCGTTGTGCTACTTCTTTCTGAAACATGCCTATTATAACCGGCACATGCTCTTTCCATTCAAGAAGCTTAAATAAAATCTGCGAAGAAATATTATATGGAAAATTTCCAATCACAAAAAAACCATCATCAAACGGAAGCGATGATTTTAAAAAATCTGCGTGTATTATTTTTTCTTTTAAAGATGGATACGTGTTTACCAGGTATAAAATTTTTTCTTCATCCAGTTCAATGGCTTTAAAATCTATATTGTTTAATTTGATGAAATATTTTGTTAACGCACCTGCACCCGGACCAATTTCCAACAGCCTTTCAAATGAATGCTGCTGCAATGCTGAAATAATTTTTTGCGTAACATTTTCATCTTTTAAAAAATGCTGACCCAATGATTTCTTCAGCGTGTATTGCATGTTACAAAGTTACTGGTTAATATATGCATGAAAGTGAAGGTTGATATAATCATTAGTCATTAACTTTTTGACTTATCAACTTAATACTATTTTTACCTTAAAGACTTAGCATGAATAATGAACAGCAGAAGCCAATAATAGGTTTTACCTGCGGTGATTTAAATGGAATAGGTATTGAACTGATTATTAAAACACTTGGTGATAACCGCATTCTTGAACAATGCACACCCGTTATTTTTTCAAGCAATAAGTGTATCAATTTTTATCGCAAGTTTATTACTGAACCAAATTTCGTTTTTAATCCAACGAAAGATTTTAACCGGCTTAATAATAAACAGGTAAACATTTATAATTGCTGGGATGAAGACGTGGTAATTAATCCTGGTATATTAAATGAAATAGGTGGTAAGTATGCACGGCTTTCTTTACAATCTGCTGTAAAAGCATTAAAAGAATTGCAGGTTCATGGTTTAGTTACTGCACCCATCCATAAAAAAAATATACAGTCCGCTGACTTTAATTACAGTGGCCATACTCCTTATCTTAAAGCTGAATTTGGTTTGAATGATGTAGTAATGTTATTAGCTGCATCAAATATGCGTGTAGCTGTTGTAACAGAACATGTGCCTGTTAAAGATATTGCTACATACATAACCAAAGAAGCAATTTTAAGCAAGCTTTATATTTTGAATAATAGTTTAAAACGGGATTTTGAAATTGAAAAACCGCGTATTGCTGTACTTGGTTTAAATCCACATGCAGGCGATGAAGGATTGGTTGGTGATGAGGAACAAAAAATAATTAAGCCTGCCATCAAAGAAGCAAAAGAAAAAGGATGCCTGGCTTTTGGTACGTACAGCGCTGATGCATTTTTTGCAAGAAGCCAGTATAACCAGTTTGATGCAGTGCTTGCCATGTATCACGACCAGGGATTGATTCCTTTTAAATCACTTGCTATTGGTGAAGGTGTGAATTTTACCGCAGGCATGCCGGTTGTACGCACAAGCCCTGACCATGGAACTGCTTTTGATATCGCCGGAAAAAATATAGCTGATACTTCATCCTTCATTGCTGCAACATTTGAATGTATTGATATTATAAAACGGCGTGCAGTGCATGATGAAAATCATAGCAATCCTTTACGCAAAATGAGTAATGTTATTATTGCCAATGCTGCAGATGAAGCTATTGAAGTAAACGAGGAAGAATAAAAACAAACTAAAACTGCTTTGTAATTTATGAAGAAAATTATATTAACTGCCTGTATAACTCTGCTATTATTTTTTAACGTGTTTGCTCAGGAACCTGATAAAATTTATATGCCGGAAATTCATTCGGTTAAATTGTTTATCAGTGGTAATCAAAGTGCATATCCTATCATTCAGCTTAATTCAGTCATGAACCTGGAATTACATTTTGATGATTTAAACGCATCCATAAAAAATTACAACTATACTTATGTTTTATGTGATGCAAACTGGCAACCGGTTGATTTAAGCCCATTTGATTATCTGCAGGGTTTTACACAGGGCAGGTTAAGTGAGTACCGTTCTTCATCAGTAGCAAAAACAAAGTATGTACATTACCAAGCTTTACTGCCTGATAAAAGTTGCGTACCAAAATTAAGCGGCAATTATTTATTGAAAGTTTACCTGAATGGTGATACATCAAAGCTGGCGTTTACAAGGCGCATATTGATAGTGGATAATATAATTTCTGTAGGTGCAAAAATTACGCAGCCATACAGCACTCAATTATTTCGTACACACCAAAAAGTTCAGTTTACTATTGATAAAACAAGGCTTAACATTTTAAATCCGCAGCAACAATTAAAAGTTGTGGTGTTGCAAAACTTCAGGTGGGATAATGCTTTTACCAACATACAGCCAACATTTATGCGTAACAATATTTTTGAATACAGCAGCGATAATAATTGTGTTTTTCCCGCAGGGAGAGAATATCGCTGGATTGATATGCGCAGCTTCTTATATCAAACTGACAGAATTGATACAGTTAATTTACACGCGTTGCCTTTTGATGTTTATCTAAAACCAGACCCACAGCGTACTAACCTGCGTTATGTAACCTATGTTGACTTAAACGGCGCTTACGAAATAAGTGCAACTGATGTAAATAATCCCTGGTGGCAGGGTGATTATGCGAACGTACATTTCACATTTGTTTCGCAGAACCCTGACGCATTTGCGAACAAACAGCTTTATTTAATTGGTGAACTTGCAACCGGCAACTGTGATAATTCTGAATGTTTAATGGATTATAATCCTGATAAAAAAGTATTTGAAAAAACATTGCTTCTGAAACAAGGTTATTATTACTATACATACATTACAAAATCAATGAATGGTAATACTGCTGTTATTGAAACACAGGATACAGAAGGTAATTTTTCAGAAACGGAAAACAGTTATACAATCCTTGTTTATTACAGGTCTTTCAGTGACAGAAGTGATGAGCTTGTTGGTGCAACCACCATCGATAACCGTAATATAATTTCAGGTCATTAAACTTTATAATTAATACATACATTTGCGGCGGCAGGTCTTACACGACCAGGCTCCTGCTGAATCCTCCCAGGGCCGGAAGGCAGCAAGAGTAGGTGGTTGAGCGGTGTGATGTAATCAGCCTGCCTTTTTTTCTTCACAAGCATTAACATAGATAATCAAAAAATTAAATAATGAAGTTTTTTATTGATACAGCGAATCTTGATCAGATAAAAGAAGCAAATGATCTTGGCATTTTAGATGGTGTTACTACTAATCCATCTTTGATGGCGAAAGAAGGTATTAAAGGGCAGGAAGCAATTTTTAAGCACTATGAAACTATTTGTGAATTGGTGGATGGTGATATTAGCGCCGAAGTAGTTTCTACCAGGTTTGATGATATTGTTGCTGAAGGAAAAAAGCTTGCAGCCATTCATAAAAATATTATTGTAAAGGTGCCGATGATTAAAGATGGCGTTAAAGCAATTAAATGGTTTACTGACAACGGCATTCCTACAAACTGTACATTATGTTTTTCTGCCGGCCAGGCAATACTTGCAGCGAAAGCCGGTGCAAGATATATATCTCCTTTTGTTGGCAGAATTGATGACAGCGGCTGGGATGGCATGGAACTGATTGGACAAATTGCACAGATTTATGATATTCAGGGTTACGAAACACAGATTCTTGCAGCATCTATACGCAATGCAAATCATATTATACGTGCGGCTGAATTGGGTGCACACGTTATTACATCACCGTTAGAATCTATACTTGCCTTATTAAAACATCCTTTAACTGATATTGGCCTTGCCAAGTTTTTAGAAGATGCAAAAAAATTATAGCACTGTTTCATATAAACAAAAAAACCCGCTCATTGAACGGGTTTTTTAATTTAAAATGATATTTAATGATGAAGGAAGCTTAATCCAACAACAGCGAATATTATTCCTATAACCGCGATACACAAAAATATAACTGTAAGTATGCCCCAGAATTTAAAAAACGATTTTAAATTTTTGAGAGAAGTATTCAGATAAATCTGGTCATTGTTTCTAATGGCTGCCTGCATTTTTGATGCAAAATTGAAAAGATATAAACAAGGGAAAAAGTATAATAATGCTATCAACGCATAATAAATTATAATCACAGTTCCGCTCATTGCACCTATGCCTGACGCCTCAGATTCTAATTGCGAAAAAGCTGTTGAAATTAACGGGCCAGCAAACACAGCAACAATTATTATTAATGCGCAAAAAATAAAACCTAAAATAGCAAGAAACTTAGCCCACTTTGCAGCTTCTTCCAAGTAGGGAATGTTACCGTTATCAACCTGTAATGCAATAGTGTTGGGTGTAATATTTTGTTCCATAGTTTAATTTAAAAAACCAAAGTATAACTTTTTTTCAAGATGAAATTAATGAAAGTCTTTTGCGGGCAATTAATAAGCTCTTGCAAATAATACTCTTTTGTTTGATGGCTTACCTGTAAGAATACACTCGCCATTCTCTTTAACAGCATCAAAAGGAATACAGCGAATAGTTGCTTTGCTCAACTCTTTTATTTTTTCTTCAGTTTCAGCAGTGCCATCCCAATGAGCGCTAACAAAACCGGTTTTGTTATCAAGCAGGTTTATAAAATCTTCCCACGTGTTTGCATTGGTTATATGCTCATCCCTGAATTGTTTTGCACGATTGAACATATTCAACTGAATTCCTTCCAGCAAATCAACTACTGTTTTTACAACATTATTCAAATCAACACTTGACTTTTCTTTCGTATCTCTTCTTGCAATTTCAATTACATTTTTTTCAAGATCCCTTGCACCAATAGTTAATCTTAAAGGCACACCTTTCATTTCATATTGTGCAAATTTCCAGCCTGGCCGCAGGTTATCATTATCATCATACTTAACTTTTATATTAAGATATTTAAGTTCTTTTATTATTGCATTTACTTTTTGTGCGATAAGATTTTTCTGCTCATCATTTTTATAAACAGGGATTATAACTACTTGTATGGGCGCAATTTTTGGCGGGAGAATCAAGCCATCATCATCGCTGTGCGCCATTACCAGCGCACCGATGAGTCTTGTACTAACACCCCAGCTTGTTGCCCAAACATAATCAAGCGTATTGCTTTTATCAGTAAATTTTACATCAAATGCTTTTGCAAAGTTTTGCCCTAAAAAATGCGAAGTGCCTGCCTGCAATGCTTTGCCATCCTGCATCAGCGTTTCAATGCAATAGGTATCTTCTGCGCCGGCAAATCTTTCATTTGGTGTTTTAATGCCTTTGATAACCGGCACAGCCATAAAATTTTCAGCAAAATCTGCATACACTTCAAGCATTTGTTTTGATTCAAATAATGCCTCTTCTTTTGTTGCATGTGCCGTGTGTCCTTCCTGCCATAAAAATTCTGTAGTGCGCAAAAATAAGCGTGTACGCATTTCCCAACGCACCACATTTGCCCATTGATTTATAAGTATAGGCAAATCGCGATAGCTTTGAATCCAGTTTTTATACGTGCTCCAGATAATGGCTTCGCTGGTTGGACGAACAATTAGTTCTTCTTCGAGCTTTGCTTCCGGGTCAACAATTAATTTGCCTTTGTTGTTTACATCAGCTTTTAAACGATAATGTGTAACAACAGCACATTCTTTTGCAAAACCTTCAGCGTTTGCCTCTTCCGCTTCAAATAAACTCTTGGGCACAAACAATGGAAAGTAAGCATTTACATGACCGGAATCTTTAAACATTTTATCAAGCGCAGCCTGCATGTTTTCCCATAGAGAATAACCATAGGGTTTTATTATCATACAACCACGCACAGCACTATAATCTGCCAGCTCACTTTTTAAAATAAGGTCATTGTACCATTGGGAATAATCTGCCGAACGCGATGTAATTTCTTTACTCATGCCGCTTAAAAAATTGTGTTACGGAAAAGCGGCAAAAGTAATAACTTGCACATATTAAATTGTGTGTATGAAAAAGAATATCATGTATGTTTTTTGTGTTGCTGCTCTTTTATCTTCCTGTTCGTCTGCTTACAAATCATCTCAAACACCAGATGACGTTTATTATTCGCCTGCTAAAAAAGTTTATACATCGGGTAATGATGAATACCAGAGTTATGCTTCATCATCAGATGATGAGTACTTGCGTATGAAGGCTGCGGATCATTACCGCTGGAGTGATCTTGATGATTATGACTACTGGAATGACAGCCGTTATTACTCTAATGATTATTATTCGCCATATAACGGTTTAAGTTTTTCATTAAGTTGGGGAAGTGGTTTCTATAATCTTTATACAAGCTTCTGGTATAACCCGTGGGCTTCAACTTATTGCCCCTATTATACTGTTGTTTATTATAAAAATCCAACAGTTTATTACAACACCGGGAAAAGCTCCTATCATCTTTCAACATTTAACAATCATAGTTACAATAATTATAACCTGCCTTTACAAAATGGTACTCGCAGCAATGTTTACAGTAACAGTAATTCTTCAGCCAGAAACTCTAATTATTATAGCAATCAAAGCAGGAGTACTAACTCAAATCCTGTAAGGATGTTTAACAGCAGTAGCAGCAACACCACTAATTTTAGTTCTGGTTCAAGAAGTAGCGTTAGCAGTGGCAGCAGCGGTGGTGGAATGGTTAGGTCTGGGCATCATTAATTTTAATTCCAGGTAAATTATAATAATGTTGATAAGAAGATATTTATTTTTTCTTATTGGATGTGCTTTATATTCTATTGATTATGCTCAATCACCGGAAGATGTTTTACACAATGCATGGTTTATACCTAATGGAACGGCACGCAGTATTTCAATAGGCGGTGCAATGGGTTCTTTGGGCGGAGATATATCTTCAGTTTATACAAATCCTGCAGGATTGGGCATGTTTAAAACAAAAGAATTTGTAATTACACCTTCATTTTTATATAATAATAATAAATCTGATTATCGCGGAACAACAACATCAAAAATTAATAAATCAGCGCTTCAGTTAGGAACCGTTGGTATAGTAATTGGCGGCAGAATTAACCAGGCAAACAACTCAACTGCATTTTCATTAACAATAAACCAATTGGCTAATTATGATAATAAAATTAGCTATTCAGGATTAAACAATTACAGTTCTTATTCAGAACAATATTTGGAAGAATTAACAGGTGCTAATGCTGATGTAACTGTAGCTTCAAACAATTATCCGTTTGGTTCATCACTTGCCTTTTTTACTTATTTAATTGACAGCATTGCTGATCCACAGGGAAATGTAACCGGTTACAAGAGTTTTGTACCGGTACAAAGCGGAATCAGGCAAGTTTATGATGAAACAACACGGGGAGGTTTGTACGAAGTATCATTAGGTTTCGCAAGTAATAAATTGGATAAGCTGTATCTCGGCGCCAGCATCAACATACCACTTTCTTTTTACAAACAGGATATCAATTATACCGAAACAGATGCCAGCGGTAATACCGACAACGATTTTAGCTTTTCCGAATTAAATCAGCATCATAAGATAAATGGTACGGGTATCAATGCAAGGCTTGGTTTAATTTATCGTGCAACAAATGCTTTGCGTTTGGGTTTTGCATTTCATACGCCTTCTTTAACGGAGGTAACAGATGATCTTGATGTTGCTATAACAACCAACACAGAAAATTATGCAGGATTACAATCCGCTAAAAGTTCTGATTTTCCAGATGCTGCAAGTGTAACACATTATAATGAAGTAACACCTTACCATCTTGTAGCGAGCGCTTCCTATATTTTAAACCAGGTGGAAAATGTAAAAATGCAAAAGGGATTTATTACCGCTGATATTGAATATGTAAATTACCGCGGGGCAAGATTTCATGCAGATAATAACGATGACGGCAGCAGTGATAATTCTTTAAGTGATTATTATAATTCACTGAATGATGCTATAAAATCTTATTATAAAGGTGCATTTAACTTCAGGGTAGGTGGCGAATTAAAGTTTTCACCTGTTGCTATAAGATTAGGTGGCGCTTATTATGGAAGCCCATATAAAGATAATTCTTTAAAAGCAAAGAGGATTTTAGCAGCTGGTGGCCTTGGTTACCGGAATCACGGCTTTTTTGTTGATTTAACGTTAGCAGAAATGTTTAATAAGGATGTAAGTTTCCCCTATAGGCTAACAGATAAAGCAAACACATTTGCACAGTTAAAAAATCAACGTACAAATGTGATAATAACGTTTGGCGTAAAATTTTAATTATTTAGAAGCAACATCATTAGAAACAGGTTCAATCTCAACTTTTGCTACTCCTCTGCCTACAATGTGCAATTGTTTTGCGGCAGTCATTGTAAGATCAAGAACACGGCCTTTTTTTGTCATGCTTGGGTGCATCCTATCATTTATGCGCACAATGATTGATTTGCCGGTCAGGAGGTTTGTAACCCTCACCCAGGTGTTTAATGCAAACACATTACTAGCAGCTGTTAATTTACTATGACGAAAAATTTCACCCGTCGCAGTTAGTCCGCCTTCAAATTTTTGCGCATAATATGTTGCTAAACCCAAAATTATGTTAGTGCTTTTTTTAGATTGACTATTATCGCTGTTATCATCATCAGAAGAAGAATTCTTAAATAATGATAAAGGAGGCCAATTTGAATTTGCTTTAAGCGTTTTATTTGAAAATAGGGATGAAACAAGAGTAAAAGTAAAAATTCCGATAAATCGTTTCATAAAAGTTTGATTTTTAAGTAAATGACCTGATTTAAAATTACGAATCAGGTTGTAACCCTTGGCAAATTTGCCTTTATGAAAATCGTTCCTCTTAAGCCAGAACCATGCCAGAAATCTTTAATTAAACCGTATAAAAGTATTTTACAAAATGCTGTCAAGTTTCTACAGAGCGGAGACAAATATATGCGTCGAATTAATAACAAGTGTTAGTTTTAAATATTTATCGGGTTTTTATTCATTACGAATATTGATGAATTTTCAACTTAAGCTTAAATCAGGCGTTTAATAGATGCATAAACAACTTTTCTATTATTTTCGCCACACAATTTTTTGCATGAAAATATTGGTTTGTATTAGTAAATCTCCAGACACTACTTCAAAGATTGCTTTCAAAAACAACAATACACTATTTGAAGAATCTGGCGTTCAATGGATACTTAATCCTTACGATGAATGGTACGCTTTAGTAAGAGCCATTGAGCTAAAAGAAAAAGATACTTCCACTCAGCTACACCTCATTTTTGTTGGGGGAGCAGATTTCGACCCTGTCATAAGAAAGGCACTGGCACTTGGCGGCGATGAAGCTTTTCGCATAAATACAGTAAGTGGAGACAGCTATCTGATTGCTGCACACATAGCAGAAATTGCAAAACAAAATAATTACGATTTGATATTAACCGGTAAAGAAACGATTGATTATAATTCATCTTCCGTTGGTGGAATGCTTGCCGCTTTATTGAACCTGCCTTTTATTTCGCTTGCCACAAAAGTAGAAATTAATGGAAGTGTTGCTGATGTTACAAGGGAAATTGAAGGTGGTGAAGAAGTTGATGAATTGAATTTGCCGGTAGTAATCAGTTGCCAGAAAGGTGTGGCTGAACAGCGCATTCCAAACATGCGTGGTATAATGGCTGCACGAACTAAACCACTTAAAGTTATTGAGCCTGCTCTAATTGATGCATTAACAGAAGTTGTAAGTTTTGAATTGCCTCCACCAAAAGCAGGCGTAAAACTTATAGCACCAGATAAGGTTGAAGAACTTGCGCGTTTGCTGCATGAAGAAGCCAGGGTTATTTAAGCTTATACATTTTTGATAAACTAATTATATATAATGATACTTGTTTTTATTGATCATTCAGATGAACAGATTAAAAAATCAACTTTTGAAGCATTGAGTTATGGCGCTGCACTTGCTGAAAAATTGAACACTGATGCAGAGGGTCTATTGTTGGGCAGCGTTACTGATGATATTGAAAGTTTAGGCAATTACGGAATAAAAAAAACACATCAGTTAAAAGATGCAAGGTTAAATCAGCTTGATGCAGAAGTGCACGCAAAAATTATACATGAGGCGGTGAATAACTTAAAACCTGAAATAATTGTTTTCAGCCATAATCAAACAGGTAAATCTGTTGCACCATTATTGGCTGCAAAACTTAAGGCAGGGTTGGTTTCCGGTGCAGTAGCTTTACCTGAAACATCAAACGGATTCGTGGTTAAAAAAAGTGTATTCAGCGGTAAAGCATTTGCTAATATTAAAATTATTTCTCCCATTAAAATTATTTCGCTAAACCTAAATAGTTATCCTATAAAAAAAACAGAAGATAAAGCAATAATTGAGGCGCTAAACATTAGCGTTCCATCATCCCAAATAAAAATAAAGGCTACTAACAAGATTAAAGGTGAAGTGCCTTTGACAGAAGCTGAAATTGTAGTAAGCGGCGGCCGTGGTTTAAAAGGTCCGGAAAACTGGAAGATAGTTGAAGACCTCGCTCATACACTTCATGCTGCTACTGCCTGCAGTCGCCCTGTTGCTGATGCAGACTGGCGACCGCATCATGAACACGTTGGTCAAACAGGAATTCAGATTGCACCTGATTTATATATAGCGATTGGAATATCTGGCGCTATACAACATCTTGCCGGTGTTAATCGCAGCAAAACCATTGTTGTAATTAATAAAGATGCTGAAGCGCCATTTTTTAAAGCCGCTGATTATGGCATCGTAGGTGACGCATTCGAAGTTGTTCCAAAACTTACGGAAGCAATTAAAAAGATTAAAGGCAATTAATTCAGATTAATAAACCTCTAAAATTTTCATCCCGATTCTATTCAACTTACCAGCAAAAAAAATTTTAACGACAAAGCGATTTCGCTTACCAGCAAATAAAATATTCTGAAGACAATTAAGATACGCACTATATTTATTGCGTTCTAATTACTATTTAAATCTTGCTATATGTCTCACAGAAGAAATTTTCTTAAACAACTTGGAGGTTCTGCTTTATTACTTGGCGCAGGTTCATTAAAAAGCCTTGCAGCAAAAGAACAGCGTGAAAAAATTATACTTGCACATCAGCAAAAATATACACCAAATGATACAGTGCGCATTGCCGGTATTGGTATGGGTATAATGGGTTATAATGATGTGAATGATGCAATAAAAGTTCCGGGTGTTGAACTGGTTGCCTGTTGCGATTTATATGATGGCCGCCTTGCTCATGCAAAAGAGTTGTACGGAAATAATATTGCTACAGTAAAACATTATGAAGATATTTTATCGAGAAAAGATATTGATGCAGTAATTGTTGCAACAAGTGATAACTGGCATAGCCGCATTTGCATGGATGCAATGAAAGCAGGCAAGGCGGTATATAGTGAGAAGCCAATGGTGCATCAAATCAAACAAGGCTGGGATGTAATTAACACGCAGAAAGAAACAGGCAAAGTAATGCAGGTGGGCAGCCAGCGTGTAAGCAGTATTGTATTTGCGAAAGCAAAAGAAATGTTTGAAGCCGGTGATATTGGAAAGATAAATTCTGTTGAGGCTGTATTTAACAGGCAAAGCGCTTTGGGTGCATGGGAATATACTATTCCGCTTGATTCTTCACCACAGGCAGTTGACTGGGAACGTTATCAGGAATATGCTGATAAGAAATATTCATGGGATGAAAAACGCTTTTTCTGGTGGCGTAATTATCGCGAATACGGAACTGGTGTTGCCGGTGATTTGTTTGTTCATTTGTTAAGTGGTTTGCATTTTATCACATCAAGTAAAGGACCTGAAAAAATTTATTCTATTGGTGGATTAACGTATTGGAAAGATGGAAGGAATGTGCCTGATGTTATGAATGCTGTATTGCAATATCCTGAAACACCTGAACACGCTGCGTTCCAGGTTACACTACGTGTAAATTTTGTTAGCGGCGAAGGTGAAACAGGTTATACGCGTATAACTGGTACTGAAGGTGTGATGGAAATGCATGATGAGGGCTTTACAATCAAGCGGCATAAAATGAGTAAGGCACCGGGCATCGGGGGTTGGGATTCTTTTGCTACTTATACAAAAGATATGCAGCAAAAATTGATGGAGGCTTATAATAAAAAATATTCCGCAGAGGATCAAACAGAACCTAAATTAACAGATATAACGTATGCTGCACCGGAAGGTTATAACGAACATTACGAACACATGGCTAACTTCTTTAACAGTGTCCGTACGGGTTCAAAAGTTGTTGAAGACCCGACGTTTGGTTTACGCGCCTGCGGCCCTTGTTTATGTTGTAATGAAAGTTATTTTCAAAATAAAGTAATTAACTGGAATGCAGAAGAAATAAAAACAGTTTAGCTTTTATTTTTTGTTTTACCGTTACGTTCAATATATTCTTCCAGGTCTTTATTTTGTTTATCTACTGAGCGTTCAGGAGAAACTGACGAATTTGTGCTATCCTCATAAATTGAATTATCAGCCTGGCCTTCACGTACACAATTATCTTTAAATTGCTTATCAGTTCGTACTTTCTTATTTTCTTTGTCTGATGATTGTTGCATACAATTACTTTTCTTTGAGGTCATCAAAATTATCTTCATTTACTTCTTCTGTCTCGTCAAAAGCGCTTGCTGAACCATCAGAATCTGCTTCGTCGCTTTCATTATCAAATTCTTTAAAAGGTATTGATTCAGTTGCTTCATCGCTTTCGTTATCAATTATAATTTTCTTTTTGGGATCGTACATAATCTATAAGTTGAAAAATTTATGCCGCAATTAATCTTTAATGTTATTTAATTGTAATACTGCATTTTCGGCGCTTACTAATGCTGCTTCAACTGTGCCTTCTGATGCACCTTCATACATTGCTTCACCTGCAAAAAATATAATATTATCAATTGACTGTTGCAATAATTTTTTTGCTTTGATGCTATTAACACTATTATAAGAATAGCCGCCATGAATATGTTCAACGTTTGTCCAGTTGACAACCTTATGCGCAGTTAATTTTTTTTGCAGTGTCTCAACAGGCATTGCAAAAGAAGCTCCTAAAGATTCCAATGAGAATGATAATAAATCTTCATCCGGCATACCTTTTTTATCCGTTGCTTTTAAACCTCCAAACCAACCGGTAAGAATTGGATTTTCATTTGGTAACTGCGTCCACCAAACTGGAACAGCTCCATCCGTTCTTATAAAACTGGTGTTATTATGTTGATGTTTCCAGAAAGCTTCATCAAACTCCATTATTATTTTTATCACACTTCCAAATTCAATGTTCTTTGCTGCGTTCAGGTAATCATTAATTACAGGCGAAAACTCAATAAAGTTTATATCATTTTTACCGGCTTGTAATACATTTAACGGAACTGTTATGATGATCTTATCAGCTTTAAAATAACGGCTGCACATCGTTATAACATTCACTTCATTTTTATTCCAGTTGATTTTTTTTACACAACAATTATTATAAATTACACAACCATTTTTTTTACTTTCTGATTCAAAAAAATTAATCAACTGAATGTAACCGCCATCAATCCTGTATTGCACATGGTCTTCATTCGCCCATTCATTATAAAGAGAAGTGGTGCTTGCTTTTGAAATGTCAGCAAGGTCAAAACCTTCAGCATAACCTTTTAATGAATGTCTTGTTTTTTCATACTTATCATCATTAAAAAATTTAAGCATAAATTCTGACAAAGGCATATCATGCTTTAATGATTTCATCTGTTTCATCACTTCATCCCAATGCTCATCAAAGTTGTCCTGCTTAATAAGCCTGCCGTTTTTCATGTGAATCATCTTGCCTTTTACAGCATGATATTTTATATTAGCTTGTTTTAATAAATTTAATGTTACAGGAAGCTTGCCATGCACAAATTCAGCACCCAGTTCAACAGGCATGGAAAACTTATTGTCTTTATACGTATGTACTCTTCCACCTAAGCGATCAGATGCTTCAAGCAGAATAACTTTTTTGTTTTGTGTGGATAATTTATATGCCGCCATTAACCCTGCTGCGCCACCACCAATTATCAGAACGCTTTGCATGTAAAAAAATTTAAAGCATGTTATAGCTTGCCGCCATATTCACTTATAAGCTGGGCAACAAGTGCTGTCCAGCCGGTTTGGTGACTCGCACCTAAACCATTACCATTATCACCGTGAAAATATTCATAGAATAAAACAAGATTTTCATTACCCGGCTTTTGATAAAACCAGTTATGATTGCCGTATGTTTTCCGGTTGTTGTTTTCATCTTTTTCAAATAAGCTCAATACTCTGTTAGTAAGATCGTCAGCAACCCGTTCCAGGTTCATTTTTATACCTGAACCAACGGGACATTCAACTAATAAACTATCGCCATAAAATTTTCCGTACTTACGTATAGATTGAATGATGAGATAATTGATTGGCATCCAAATTGGCCCGCGCCAATTGGAGTTGCCGCCAAACATGTTGGATGTACTGTCTCCGGGATCATACTGAATCGTATAACCTATACCTTCGACGGTAACAGAATAAGGATTGTTTTCATGATATTTTGATAGTGCTCGTATGCCACCGGATGAAAGAAATTCGTCTTCATTCAACAAATATTCAAGCAGGTTTATTAGCCTTTCTTTGCGTACAAGCGATAATAAAATTTCCTTTTGCTCACTATGCTCTTCATTAGGCCAAAACTTGTTATTATTTTTTCTGTAATTCTCAAACCATGCAATGCGTTTTTTAAAATCGCTCAGATGATCAAGCTCATTAGGTAGAATATTTGACACGGCAAACAAAGGAGTTAAACCAACAATAGAACGAATGCGCAGTGACATTGGGTCAGCACCGGCCATGCTTAATACATCATAAAAAAATTTGTCTTCTGCATTCCATAAATGATGCTCATTTAACGCTTCAGCAATCAGCACAAAGTGCTCAAAAAATTTGGTAGCAGTGTCTTCAAAAGATTTATCATGTATGGCAATCTCAACAGCAATATCCATCATATTCAAAGCATACATACCCATCCAGCTTGTGCCATCAGCCTGCTCTAACTGCACAGTTCCTTTATAATGAAAGCTGCGGTTGAATACGCCAATATTATCAAGCCCCAAAAATCCACCCTCAAAAATGTTATTGCCATAACGGTCTTTACGGTTTATCCACCATGTAAAATTTATGAGCAGTTTTTGAAAAACTTTTTTAAGAAACTGTACATCGCTGTTGCCAGTATGTTGTTGTTCAATATAATAAACCTGTAACGCCGCAAACGCTTGCACCGGCGGATTAACATCACTAAAATTCCATTCATAAGCCGGCAACTGTCCGTCAGGTTTCATATACCATTCCCGCATAATAAGCAACAACTGGTTTTTTGCAAAACCGGCATCAGCCACAGCCATTGATATAGTTTGAAAAGCTAAATCCCATGCAGCATACCAGGGGTATTCCCATTTATCAGGCATGCTGATGATGTCCTGGTTTTTAAGATGTTTCCAATCGCTGTTGCGGCCTGTTTCTTTAGTGATGCTTACAGGTGTAATGCCATCACTGGTGGTAAGCCAGCGCTCCACATCAAAATGATAATATTGCTTACTCCATAACAAACCTGCAATTGCCTGCCGCTGAATATTAGCCATATCACTGTTCAAACCTTTTGGCAAAATAGCAGCATAAAATTCATCAGCTTCCTGCTTACGTTTTTTAAAAATTTCTTCAAACCCGTAACCGAATGGTTTCTTATCTAATTTATTGCTTAGCCGGCAATAAATTGTTTTGGTTTCGCCTGCTTCAATATTAAGCTTATATACAGCTGCGAACTTTGTACCTGTTTTTTTATTACGTAAGGCAGTTAAATTTTTGCGCTTTATAACGGCTGTATTAAAAGCATCTTTAGTGAAAATATCTTTGTTGGGAATACCTGTAACTATCTCTGTATTGGTTTCATTTTCTGTAAACAGCCTGTCGGTAGCACCCAAAAAATATAAATAATATTTACCAAGTCTTGGATGGTTTGTTTCAACGCAATCCCTGTTTACAAACGAAACAAAAGGCTTATCAAAATCTTCAGTGTAACTCCACCGGTTATAAAACCAAAGTGTTGGCAGCACAGTTATATCAGCAGCTTCATGATAACGATTGCGCACATCAATCTTTATACAAATATCTTCATCATCATATTTTGCATAACTTATAAGTACATCAAAATAACGATCATTATCAAATACATGTGTATCTAGAATTTCATACTCTGGGTCTGCCTTTGTTCTTTTACGATTTTCTGTACGTAACAACTCATACGGAAATTCCTGTTGCGGGTACTTGTACAAATATTCCATGTATGTATGTGTAGGAAGATTATCAAGATAATAATATAACTCCTTCACATCTTCACCATGATTGCCTTCAAAATTTCCCAAACCAAAAAGCCTTTCTTTTAATATCGGATCTTTGCCATTCCATAAAGAAATTGCAAAGCATAAATTTTGAAATAGATCAGAGATACCAGCCAGGCCATCTTCTCCCCAGCGATAAGTGCGGCAATGTGCATGATCGAACGGGAAATAATGCCATGCATCTCCATCTTTACTATAATCTTCTCGTACAGTTGCCCATTGACGCTCACTTAAATATGGTCCCCATATTACAAGTGGAACCGGCTTGTTTGAATTTTCAATCAGCCGTTGGTGTTCTATAGTCATATTCAGGTTCAAACATACAAAAGCCGTGCATAAAATCTGCTGCTTTGCTATTGTATAATGTTGTTCCGGTAAACTTTTAAGACCAAGTATTGTTATATGTTATGACGTTAATTTGAGTGGTTTGGTTTTTGTTCGACATTTAGCATAACTTAAAAAATAAAATCATGAAATTATTAAGCGGGAAGCGTGTAGCTATTTTAACAGAGAATGGTTTTGAAGAAGTAGAATTAACAAGCCCTAAACAAGCGCTTGAAGATGCAGGTGCAACTGTTGAAATTATTTCACCGCAAAAAGATAAAGTTAAAGGTTGGGATCATGATCACTGGTCATTAGAATTAAATGTTGATAAAAATATTGATGAAGTAATAGCTGAAGATTATGATGCATTGGTATTGCCGGGTGGTGTTATTAATCCTGATAAATTAAGGCTTAATAAAAAAGCAGTTGCATTTGCAATACAATTTTTGGAAGAAGGCAAGCCTGTTGCAGCAATATGCCATGGCCCGCAAACATTAATTGAAACCGGTTTGCTGGAAGGCAGAATGCTTACGTCTTATCCATCGTTACAAACTGATTTAAGAAATGCAGGTGCAGACTGGGTTGATAGGGAAGTAGTGGTTGATAATGGCCTTATAACAAGCCGCAATCCAGATGATTTAAAAGCGTTTAATAAAAAGATGATTGAAGAAATAAATGAAGGTGTTCATGTACACGCATCAGCATATTAAAGTTTGTGTGTTTTGGTTTTGAGGTTAAAGAAAGTCCTGCTTTTAGCGGGACTTTCTTATTTAATAGTAGTAGCAGATGTATATATTATTCCTCCAATTCATCAATAAGCAATCGCATCTTTATTTAATCTTATTATTTTTGATGCCTTCATGGTGAAGCATATTTTTTACCTGTTACGATTTTACTTATTCTGGATTTTTGTTTTTTTTATTAACCGCCTGGTTTTTGTTTTATACTTCATTAAAGAGCTTAAATCAGCAGGCATTAAAAATATCTTAGTAAGTTTTGTTTATGGCTTACGCCTCGATATTTCTGCGGCGGCTTATTTATTTATAATCCCCTTTCTTGTTTTTGTTGCACAATTATTTATTAAGAAGAATTTTTATTCATCAATTTTAAAAATTTATACATGCATACTGCTTATTATAATCAGTTTAATTTCTGCCGGTGATTTAGGTGTTTATGAAAGCTGGGGTACACGCTTAAATCTTCGTGCATTAGCAATGTTGTCTTATCCAACAGAGGCAATGATGTCTATGGGTTCATCGCCGATATTTCTTTTGATTATTATAGCCATCATAGAATTTTTTGTTTGTTATTTTTTGTTTTTAAAGCTGATGAAAATATTTCCTGCATGGCGGGTATCAGGTAAAAAATCTTTTATATCATTTTTCATTTCTATTGTTTGTATAATGATTCTTACAGGCGCAGCTGTGCGTGGTGGCTTTCAGCAGATACCTTTAAATGAAAGCTCTGTATATTTTTCTTCTGAACCTATAGCTAACCATGCAGCCATTAATACGCCCTGGTATATTGTTCATAGTTATTTAAGTAAACATTTTAAAGCGGGCAAAAACAATTATATATCAATGCCACAAGCCATCGCCCAACAAAAGCTTGCTGCATTATATACTTCATATAATGATTCATCTATACCTAAAATTTTAACTACAGACAGGCCCAATATTATTTTTATACAGCTTGAAAGTTTTACGGCTGATGTTATTAAAGAATTAGGCGGCGATGATGTAACGCCCAACGTTAGTAAGCTTATAAAAAATGGTATTTTGTTTTCAAATATGTACGCTAGCGGTGTAAGAACTGACCAGGGCATTGCTGCTATGCTTTGCGGTTTTCCGGCACAACCTTTAACAAGCATAATTTACCAGTCAGATAAGTTAGAACATCTTCCATTTTTGTCAATCGAATTGCATAAAGCAGGTTATAATACCTCTTTCTATTATGGTGGTGAATTAGGCTTTGGCAACTTTAATGCAATAGCAGAATTTGGCCAGTTTAAAAAGGTAATCAGCCTTAAAGATTTTCCCAAAGCAAATCTTTTTAATAAATGGGGCGCAGATGATGCAACGATGCTTACAAGACAAAGAACAGAAATGCAAACAGAAGCGCAACCATTCTTTTCATACATAATTACTTTAAGCAGCCATGAGCCATTTACGGTGCCAATGAAAACTGTTTTTCCCGGTGATGATCTGCCTTCTAAATTTAAAAATGCATGCTATTTTACCGATAAATCTTTAGGCGAATATTTCAATGCTATAAAAAATACAGGCTGGTATAAGAACACGTTGTTTATTTTGTGTGCAGATCATGGGCATCAGTTACCAAAGAACCGTTTGTTTGATGAACCTGCTAAATATCATATACCATTAATATTTTTTGGTGATGTTATAAAGCCTCAATACCGTGGAACAATAATTTCAACAACAGGTTCGCAGACTGATATTGATGCAACCTTGCTTCATCAGTTACATTTAAACGCAAACAATTTTGCATGGAGCAATGATCTTTTACAAAGCAACCGCAAGACGTTTGCGTTTTATACTTTTGATAATGGTTTTGGCTGGGTTACAGATAGCAGCGCCATTGCTTATGATGAACGTGCAAAACAAATTATTTACCCATCTCAGAAATTATTGACTGCTAAAGATTCAGTTTCACTTCAGAATGGAAAAACTTATATGCAGTGTATGTATGATGCATACCTGAAATATTGATTAAACTAAATAATACAGTAAATACACTAATAAAAGCTTAAAAAAGCAATAATGGTAAACTACTTGTGCAGGCCGGAGACCTGCTTTGCCTAAACTTCAGGATGCCCTTCGGAACATATCGAAGAACAGGAGAGCACATCAGCCTTTTGCCAAACCGCTGTTAACGGTTCGTTGTTCTTTTTTCGTCATTTACATATCCCAAAATGTCACCTGATTGGCAATCTGATGCTTTACAAATTCGTCTAAGGTGTTAAACCGAATTGCTTTCGCCTTTCCGGTCTTTAAGATAAAAAATTAGATAATGTCAAATCAACTCTTTCAGAAAGTTCATTCAGAGAAATTTTTCACTTTCCATCATCACGTCTAAGTTTACAATAATTTGCATAGATTAAATTGTTAAGTCATTTTCTAATTTCATATCTATAGCATTTTGCAATCTTTTTTCAAATATTGCCGCAGCAGTTGCAACTACAATAGAAACAAAAGTGGTCACGATACAAATAGCAAGAAAACCCGCAGGGTCGTCCTCTTTATTGTGGAATAGCCTTATGTATAACCCTGCCGTCACAATTAAAATACTTAATGCGATTGCACAATACTTTATACTCTTTAAAGTTTTAACCGAGTTTGATGAGAATACTTTATTTTGACCGATATATCCAAATAATTTGAACGCCTTGTACAGCGCAACAAAAAAAGCGATTGATGCTGAGTATCCATACAAGATGAACGGGTCAAAGTAAATGCTAAACAAGTCTAAGTTTGTGGCTCGTCCCTCGGTTAAAGGAAGCCGAATTAAAATGATAAGTGCCACAATGCTGATAAGTGCTATGACTGCCTGAAGAAATATTATTGAAATTTTTTTGATAATAATTTTAGATTTTTAAATTATATTGTTAACTAAAGACTTCGTGATTTTAACTGTTACTTTCACGCAAAAAATCTTTTAAAGTTTGCAATTTCCTGCGGGATTGTTTTGCGTTCTTTATTTCGGCCAGGCCTTCGCTTATGTAATGCACCATAGGCTTTTCGCTGTAAACAGCCTTGCCTTTGTGCATAGCCTCAATGGCTATAGTGCTGTGC
>CAHJWK010000001.1 GCA_903642275.1 Chitinophagaceae bacterium | reverse complement strand
TTATTTTCTGCTGAATTTATTTATTCTGGAATTTCACTGGTGGCCAACTTTTTCAAGAATTATTGCGGCTGTCTTCCTAATACTATTCAGCTATCTTACTCAAAGAGATTTTTCTTTTCGAGCCCCTAGAAATAAATTATGAAAGTTCGTTACTGCGAGGTACGAAGCAGTCTGCTATTATACAATATTCATAGCACAGATTGCTTCCCTATGCTCGCAAAGACGACACTTCTTATCTTTGCACTACAATTTTGTTCCGCCTGCAACGGAATCTATAATTAATAGAATTATGCTAAGCATAATCTGAAATTTATTTTATGGCAGTATTACATAACCGCATTAACGGCGAAGAATTAAAACAACGTTTAATGCAGGAAACTGAGGCTAGAACTACTATCAGTTTTTACAAATATTTTCTCATTCAAAACCCGCAGGAGTTCCGCGATTATTTATATAAATATTTGCGGGAACTGAATGTTTTCGGCAGAATTTATATTGCCAGGGAAGGCATTAATGCACAGGTAAGTGTGCCACAATCAAACTATGATTTATTTAAAGATTTCCTTTATTCAATAACTGAATTAAATAATGTGCGGCTGAATATTGCTGTGGATGATGATGGCAAAAGCTTTTGGGTTTTATCAGTAAAAATCAGGGATAAAATTGTAGCTGACGGAATTAAAAATGCAAACTTCAGCATGAATAAAAAAGGTAAATATGTTGATGCTATGAAAATGAATGAATTGATTGAAGATGAGAATACCATTTTAATTGATATGCGCAACCATTATGAATATGAAGTTGGCCATTTTGAAAATGCGGTGGAAATACCTTCTGATACATTCCGTGAACAGTTACCGATGGCTGTTGATATGATGAAAGGCAATGAAGAAAAAAATATCATTATGTATTGTACCGGCGGCATCCGTTGCGAGAAAGCCAGCGTGTATATGCTGCACAATGGGTTTAAGAATGTTTTTCATCTTGAAGGCGGCATTATTAATTACGCGAAAGAAATTAAAGCGCAGCATGTTCCATCAAAATTCATTGGTAAAAACTTTGTGTTTGATAACCGCCTGGGTGAAAGAATTACAGGCGAAATCATTTCTAACTGCCATCAATGCGAAAAACCTTGCGACATGCACACCAATTGTGTGAATGATGGTTGCCATCTTTTATTTATTCAGTGTGAAGATTGTAAACAGAAATTTGATAATTGCTGCAGCATCGAATGCAAAGAAACTATCCATCTTCCCTTAGAAAGACAAAAACAAATACGCAGCGGCATTGATAAAGGCAGGAACGTTTTTAACAAGAGCAAATCAAGGCTGAGACCAAGGTTGACCTCATCCCAACACTTCTCCAAAGGAGAAGGGCAAGAAAGCTGATTCATGTTCAACTGCTGAACGGCACGGGATAGAAGTGAAAAGCCCGCAGCTGAAGCTATTGTGTGTTGGCTTTTGTGGCGAGGACTTGTAACGTATAGCCCGCACTGCTGCTGAAAAAAAAATTCGGACGATGACTGCCCCAAAAAATTTTAATATTAATAGTGTAACAGTTGAAGAATTAAGGAGGGCTTTTACTGCCAATTTTACATTCGTATTCCCATGGCATAATGATTGAGTAATAGCCGTATAACTTAATCTTAAAGTAATTAAATATGGGAAAAATAATTGGTATTGACCTCGGCACAACCAATAGTTGCGTTTCTGTAATGGAAGGTAATGAGCCGGTTGTCATCGCTAACGATGAAGGCCGCCGCACCACGCCGTCTGTGGTTGCTTTTTTGAAAAACGGTGAGCGCAAAGTGGGTGACCCTGCAAAGCGTCAGGCGATTACAAATCCGCATAACACCATTATGAGTGTTAAGCGTTTTATGGGCCGCCGCTTTGATGAAGTTGGAAACGAAATGAGCCACTGGAGCTATAAAGTTGCAAAAGGTGATAATAATACAGTGCGTATCGATATAGAGGGACGCTTATATACGCCGCAGGAAATTTCTGCGATGATTTTGCAGAAGATGAAAAAAACGGCTGAAGATTATCTCGGGCAGGAAGTAAATGAAGCAGTGATAACTGTGCCTGCATATTTTAATGATGCACAAAGGCAGGCAACAAAAGAAGCTGGTGAAATTGCCGGTTTAAATGTGCGCAGGATTGTGAATGAGCCAACAGCTGCAGCACTGGCTTATGGCTTGGATAAAAAACATGCTGACCAGAAGATTGCCGTGTTTGACCTTGGTGGTGGTACGTTTGATATATCTGTGCTTGAATTGGGTGATGGTGTGTTTGAAGTGAAATCAACAAACGGTGATACACATTTGGGTGGTGATGATTTTGATAAAGTGATTATGGACTGGCTTGCTGACGAATTTAAAAAACAGGAAGCAATTGATTTGCGTAAAGACCCGATGGCTTTGCAACGTTTGAAAGATGCTGCCGAAAAAGCAAAAGTTGAATTATCATCTTCATCAGAAACAGAAATCAATTTACCTTATATAACTGCAGTTGACGGTGTGCCAAAGCATCTTGTTATAAAATTATCAAGGGCAAAATTTGAACAGCTTGCTGATACACTTTTTGCAAGATGTTTGAAGCCTTGTGAACAGGCTTTGAAAGATGCAGGTTACTCAACTTCGCAGATTGATGAAGTAATAATGGTGGGTGGTTCTACACGTATCCCGAAAGTGGGTGAAATAGTGGAAAAGTTCTTCGGTAAAAAACCAAAACGCAGTGTTAATCCTGATGAAGTTGTTGCAGTGGGTGCAGCTATTCAGGGTGCAGTTTTAACCGGCGAAGTAAAAGATGTTTTATTGCTTGATGTTACGCCTCTTACTTTAGGTATTGAAACTTTGGGTGGTGTTTTAACGCCGATGATTCCAGCCAACACAACTATTCCTACAAAGAAAACAGAAGTGTTCTCCACAGCCAGCGATAACCAGCCCGGTGTGCAAATACAAATATTACAGGGTGAAAGAAGCATGGCAAAAGATAATAAAAGCCTTGGCATATTTAACCTTGATGGCATTCCGCCGGCACCGCGTGGTGTTCCGCAGATTGAAGTAACATTTGATATTGATGCGAATGGTTTGATACATGTGAGTGCGAAAGATAAAGGCACAAGCAAAGAACAAAAAATTACAATCCAGGGTGGCAGCGGTTTAAGCAAAGAAGAAGTTGAAAAGATGAAGAATGAAGCCAAAGCACATGAGTCAGAAGATAAAGCAGCCCGTGAAAAGATTGATAAACTGAACCAGGCAGACAGCTTAATCTTCCAGACTGAAAAACAATTGAAAGAGTTTGGTGATAAAATTCCGGCTGATAAAAAAGCACCAATTGAAAGTGCATTGAATAAATTAAAAGATGCGCATAAGAGCCAGGACGCAAATGCAGTTGATACAGCATTGAATGAAATGAATATAGCCTGGACTGCAGCGAGTGAAGAAATTTACAAAGCGCAGGCAGCTGGTGCAGGTGCTCAACCACAAGATGGCGGACAACAGCCACATGATGGTAATGAAAATGGTTCAACTGGCGCTCAGTCAAATGCTGAAAACGTTACTGACGCTGAGTTTGAAGAAGTGAAATAGTCTGAACCAGGTTTTGGATAAGTAAAGATTTACGTGAATTATATTTAAAGCCTTCGCAATTTTGCGAGGGCTTTTGTTTGTAAGATATTTGTATTGCTTCTTATTATTCAATAATGGTTAGAAATTTTTATTATTATAGTTTTTATTTTTTAGCTGAGTCTATCAGAAAAGTAAATAAGAATAATAAAGACTATTTGTTCTCAGGTGTGGCTTTTCTATCGATGCTTATGATGTTAAATACTTTTACAATTATCTATTTAATATTCAGGTATAATGTAAAAGCAATAAATCCATATTTGCTTTCATTATGTATTGCTATACCATTATTAGGATTGAATTATTATTTTTTGTTGAGAAATAATAGAGGCAAAGAAATTGTTGAGTTGTGTAAAAAGAACAAGACATTAATAAAAACTTATTATCTAAATTTAGTAATGTTTATTTTATATGTAGTAGTGACTTTTGCTTCTACTGGCTACATAGCTTATTTAATACGACATCATTTGTTATAATCAATTTTAAACCTAATCCTGCTTCACCATTTTCTCTGCATTTTCCGCAACCTGTAATGCTTCAACAAAAGGTTCAAGCTCGCCGTTAATTACATCATCAAGATTATATACAGTTAAACCAATCCGATGGTCTGTTACACGGCTTTGCGGATAATTGTATGTCCTGATTTTTGCGCTTCTGTCGCCGGTGCTTACCAATGTTTTTCGTTGTCTTGCAATCTGCTCTTCATGTTTGCGCACTTCTTCTTCATATAGTTTTGTACGCAGCATTGTCATTGCTTTTTCACGGTTACCTAACTGGCTGCGTTCGGTTTGGCAAATAACTACCACGCCGGTTGGAATATGGGTTAGCATCACTTTGGTTTCAACCTTATTTACATTTTGTCCACCAGCACCACCGCTACGTGCAGTTTCCATTTTTACATCAGCAGGATTCAATTCAAAATCTACTTCTTCGGCTTCAGGCATCACCGCAACCGTTGCTGCAGATGTATGCACACGCCCCTGCGTTTCAGTATCAGGCACACGCTGCACACGATGCACACCGCTTTCAAATTTTAAAGTGCCATAGACATCCTCGCCTTGCACCTCTACAATCGCTTCTTTATAACCACCAACGGTTCCTTCGCTTTCACTTACCAGCGCCGTTTTCCAGCCTTTCTTGGCTGCATAACGCAAATACATTCCCAGTAAATCACCCGCAAATAAACTCGCTTCATCACCACCTGTGCCTGCACGTATTTCAAGCACTGCATTTTTATCATCCTGCGGGTCTTTAGGTATCAACAACTTCGTCAATTCTTTTTCAAGCGAAGATTTTTTCTCTTCCAGTTCCGGTAATTCCATCTTTGCCAGCTCACGCATTTCTTCATCGCTGCTGTTTAAGCTTTCTTTTGCAAAATCATATTCTGACGATACTTTTTTATACGCTTCAAACGGCTGTACAATGTTTTCAAGCTGGCGGTATTCTTTACTCAAAGCCTGAAACTCTTTCTGCTTATTAATAATTTCAGGATTGGTTAATGCAACACCAACCTGTTCAAATCTGGCTTTTATAGCTTCTAACTGTTCAATCATAAAGTGCGCAAATTTATATCTTTTCGGGCGCTTAACTTTAGCGCATGGGTTTAAGAAAGTTTAATGCTGATATAATTTTTGAAGGAAAGGAATTACTTGATAAAAACAATGTTTTAATTACTGATGAAGATGGCGTTATAAAAGATATTGTTGCTAGAAGTGACGCAGGCAATGATGTACAAACCTTTGATGGATTGCTCTCACCAGGATTTATTAATTGCCATTGCCATTTAGAGTTAAGTCACATGAAAGGATTAATTCCGGAACAAACCGGCTTGATTGATTTTGTTTTTAAAGTTGTAACACAACGTCACTTTCCTGATGAAGAAATTTCAGATGCAATAATTAAAGCAGAAGATGAGATGCTCCAGAACGGAATTGTAGCTGTTGGAGATATTTGTAATAATACATCAACACTTCAACGAAAAAAATTAAAAAGACTGGCTTATTATAATTTTATTGAAACAAGTGGATGGCTTGAAACTGTTGCTGCATCAAGGTTTGATACTTCAATAAAATATTATAATGAATTCATTCATCAAACAAAGAATACATCAATCGTTCCACATGCGCCTTACTCTGTTTCGGACAAATTATGGAGTTTGATGCAGCCTTCATTTCAATATAAAACAATAACGATTCATAACCAGGAAACTGTTTTTGAAGATGAACTGTTCTTGCAGGCAAGCGGCGATTTTATACGGATGTATAAACTAATGAATATTGAAAACAAAGAGTTTAAACCAAGCGGCAAATCAAGTTTACAAACTTATTTTTCGAAATTAAAAAGCGCACAAAATATAATGCTTGTGCATAACACTTTTACAAAAGAAGAAGATATTAATTATGCGCAGCAAACTTCAAAAAAAAATCAACAGCAGTTATTCTGGTGTTTATGCCCGAATGCAAATATGTATATTGAAAACAGTTTGCCGCCGGTTGATTTATTCAGACAAAATAATTGCAATATTGTTTTAGGAACAGATAGTCTTGCAAGCAACCAGAGTTTAAGCATACTTGATGAAATGAAAACCATCACTAAAAATTTCCCTTCCGTTGGTTTAAAAGAATTGTTGCAATGGGCAACAATCATTGGCGCAACAGCATTAAACATGCAAAATAATTTAGGAAGTTTTGAGAAAGGGAAAAAGCCATGTGTTGTTTTAATTGATAACATTATTAACGACAACATATCAGCAACATCAACTATAAAACGTATAATTTAATTAAGAATTTCCTGCAGTATTGGTAAGCTTTTTAGTTCTTTAAAATCTGTTATGTGAAATGATATGTACTGAAGTAAAGCATCAAGCAAAAATCGCCTTGTTTCTCTGTTCAGTTTTATCTCTTCAAGATTATTATAAAATTGTATGTGCTGGATGCGTGAAGTTATTTGCGCAAAATTTCCTTCGATATAATTTGCATGATTTGGAATAACTATTGTAAAACTTCCTTCTTTTAAATCAAGAATTGGCGTTTCAGTTGAATAGTTTCCCTGTATTTCAAAGCCTGATTCAGTAGCAAGATGCAACACAAAATATAAGGGCAGGTTTGCAGCAATGGCATCACTTGCTTTATCAGCCTCCATTAAACTTCCTTCAAGCAAATAAAATAATTCAGGATTGGCTTCCGGTTGTTTAATTGTTTGCTGAAATAATTCAATCATAAACTGTGCAATAGCATTTCGCTTCACATCAAACAAAACTTTTTGATAAATAAATTCCCATTTATATTCTTTAATAAACTGCAGGTTTTTAAGATTATTATGGTAAACTTCAACATCAAGTATAGCGCCCGGCTGAAAATATAAAGCCTTCGCCTGCTTTTTTTTAGTTGACTCACGCACACCATTAACTATGTAATTCTGTAATCCAAAAAGCTCAGTGTATATAGCAGTTATAACACTCGTTTCGCCATATTTAATGGTTCTTAAAACAATCCCTTTTGTCTTATGCGTCATACCAAACCAAGCCAAGATATACAATCATTTTATCCCTTTTAAATTTGTATAACTTTTTTCACCTGTTTCTCTTAATTTTGCCGTCCTTTCACCGGTTTCAGTATGGTGGCTGTAACCTTTGAATTTTATTTTATCATTAGAAAAAATTATTTATGAAACGTACATTCCAGCCGCATACACGCCGTCGTAAAAGTGTACATGGTTTTCGCCAGCGCATGCAGACAGCTAACGGACGTAAAGTTTTGGCAAGCCGCCGTGCAAAAGGCCGCAGAAAACTTACTGTATCAGATGAAAGGTCTTTAAAGTAATAACTAAAAGAATTAAGATAGTTAAAGCCTCAGATTATAATGAGGCTTTTTTTTTGTAATGAAAATCTTTTCTTACGATAAAAAAGAGAAACTTAAAAGCCGCAAGCAATTGCAGAAAATTTTTACCACCGGAAAAACGTTTAGTATTTTCCCTGTAAAAGTTTTTTTTCAATTTATTGATGAACAGGATTCGGTTGTAAAAGCTGGTGTTGGTGTTAGCAAAAAATATTTTAAAAAAGCTGTTGACCGTAATTATATAAAGCGATTATTGCGGGAAACATATCGTACAGAAAAAGTTCCGTTACATAATCAGCTATCAGCAAGCAATAAAAAACTTAAAATATTTTTTTTATTTGTTGACGGACATTTGCCTGAACATATTCTTCTTCAGCAAAAGATGAAAACAATTATTGATAAACTTTGTAATGAAATTGAAAAATTGAATGAAGCAATTTCTTAAAGTACTTAGTTATCCTTTTATATTAATAATTAAGTTTTATCAACTTGTTGTTTCACCTGTATTTGGTCCCAAATGCAGGTTTACGCCGACATGTTCTAATTATGCACTCGAATCATTAAAGAAATATGGTTTATTTAAGGGAAGCTGGCTTGCTATTAAACGTATTGCAAAATGCCATCCGTGGGGTGGCAAAGGTTACGACCCTGTACCTTGAGTTTTTATAAAAAATGGTATTATGATTGATGTTATTCCAATAAACATCATGGCAAAATCAACAAATAAAAAAGCTGCGCCTAAGAAAAGCGCTGCAAAAAAAACATTACTAAAGAAGACAGCTAAAAAAGCGTTACCTAAAAAATGGTCAAAAAAAGTTAATGAAACCAGTGATGCAATGGATTTGGAAAAAGATATTTTCAAATCAAAAGATCCGAAGAAAATTGCTGAATCAGTAAAACACTCGGCAGAAAAAAGTAAACGCAAAAAAGCAGAACCCTTTCAATCAGCAATGAGCATGATTAACTTCTATGAAAATCGTGGTGGCAAAAATATATCAGCAGCGCAAAAGAAAGTATTGAATAAATCAAAAAACGAATTAAGAAAATTATTTGGAAGAGAGGAAGAATAAAAAAGACAGGTGAATAATTTTACCTGTCTTTTAATTACATGCTGACTAATATCATTTCTTTAAGCCTCTGCCAGTTTTATGCTGAAGTTCATCAATACGTTTTGATGCTTCTGCTTGTGAAAGGTTTTCATTAAACTCTTCACCAGCTTCATCAGATAAAGTTTTCAAGTAAGATTTTTGAGCACCAGTCATTGGTTCAGCGCCTGTTACCCATTCATCGGGATTTTTTTCTGCGTTTGAATTTGTTCCGAGATTAGAATTATTAGTCGGCGTTATATTTTCATCTTCATCATTTATATCTGTGTACATAAAATATTTTTTTAAGTTGATACAAAAAACAAACCAAGTAAATAAACAATTTTAAGTTAAGAAAGTTTATAAATAAAAATCTATGTCAAAAGCAAGCGCTTCAACAAAAGAGAAAGACCAGGAAGAAGCTTATTCAAATTTTAAAAAGCTTGTAAACATGTCTGCATCACAATTAGAAAAATGGCTTAAGACAGAAGAATCAAAAAATACCGGTTGGGATAGTGGTGACGGTGAAGCTATCGGTCATAAAATGGGAAAGCATATTGTTGATATTTTGGGTAAGAAAAAAACTGATTTGACAGATGACGATTACACACATATGCATAAAGTATATTCTTACATTAGCCGGCACAAAGCTCAAAAACCATCAGGCGATGTAAGCAAAACAAAATGGAATTATTCTTTAAAAAACTGGGGTTACGATTATTCAAAGTCGTAATCAAACACCCAAGCTGTATCCTTCCCGGTAAGTACGTTTTACAAACTGGTTGGCATCATCAAAATTGGTAATCTTCATATTGTCGCCATCCCAAACCAGTTGTATATGCTGACCAGGATAATCCCATTCATTTTTTTCATTTTTCTTTCGAATGTTATAACTGCGTATTGCAAGATTACCCATTAAAACACTTTCTGTAAGCGGACCAGCCAAATCAAATCTTGAACTTAAATTATTTGCTTCTTTACTATTGTAACCTGCCATTGCTGCTTCCACCCAGGCCGCATAGTGTCCGTCATCACCATTTGGTACACGTGCAATTGTTTGTGGCACAACCGTTGTTTTAGTTTTTGATGTGGGTAATAATTGCGGGTTGATGCCATATGTTCCAGCCATCATGCTACCTTTTGTACCATTAAATATTATTCCGTTGCCACCATCACCCATTTCTTCATTAGGCAATAGTTCTGCAGGGCGTTCTGGCTGTATGCCGCCATCCATCCAATGCAATTTTAATTCAGGCTTATCTTTTTGTTTAAACGTAAGAATAATATGTGATGAAACCGGGCCGCTATCCGGAAAGTATGCTTTTTCCCAATTGGCAACATATCTTGTTGAAACACTGCATTCAGCAGATATTGGATAACCCAAACCTAAAACTGCAAATGCCGGTTGCATGATATGACAAGCCATATCGCCCAATGCACCTGTACCATAATCCCACCAGCCACGCCAGTTAAATGGAACCAGGTTAGTCATGTAATCTTTCTGCGGCGCAGTTCCTAACCACAAATTCCAGTCAAGTTCTGAAGGCACAGGTATTGCAGGCGTTCTGTCTATTCCCTGTGGCCAAACCGGCCTGTCAGTAAAACAATAAATTTCTTTTACATCACCAATTATTCCTGCATTATACCAATCTAATAATTGCCTTACACCATCACCACTCGCACCTTGGTTGCCCATTTGTGTAACTACTTTATACTGATGTGCGGCTTTTGTTAGCGTTCTTGCTTCGTATATATCATGCGTTAATGGTTTTTGCACGTAAACATGTTTGCCTAACTGCATTGCAGCCATGGCAGCTACTGCATGATTATGATCAGGAATGGATACAGAACATGCATCAATATTTTTATGCTCTTTATCAAGCATCTCACGGAAATCTTTATAATATTTTGCGTTTGGAAATTTTTTTCTGCTTTCTGCAGATTGCCTGTCATCCACATCACACAACACACCGATGTTTGCTTTGCCGCTTGCAAAAAAATGATTGATATCATCACCACCTTTTCCGCCGGCACCGATGGCAGCGATATTCAGTTTATCACTTGGCGCCACATAACCTTTACCTAACACATGTCTTGGCACTATATAAAAACCTGCTGCTGCTACAGCGGAGTTTTTAATAAAATTTCTGCGGGAATTATCTTTTGGTTTGATGATATTATCTTCCATATAGCTTATATTTTTTTATAAAGATTAATCAAGAATTATTTGTCTTTTTATTATCTGCATTAAGCGGGTGCTGCAAAATAAATGTTTGACCTGGGAAAGCAAAATCAATTCCCTGTTGGGCAAATGCATTCATTATCTCAAAGTAAATATTTTGCTGAATATCAAGGTAAAGTCGATAGTCAGGATTATCAATAAAATATAAAATATCATACGATAAACTAAAGTCTCCAAATGCAACAAGATGGCATCTGTCTAATAATGTATGCTGCTGCTTATTAACAATAGATTTAATAAGATCTGCTAACGATTTCAGTTTGCTTTCCGGTGTGTCATAGCGTACATTCAGTTTGAAATTTACACCACGGCGTTGAAGGCGTTTAATATTTTTTATGGTTGATTTTACCAGGTCAGTGTTAGGTATTATTAATTGTTCGCCTGAAATGCTTCTGATATGCGAAGTTTTTAAACCGATGCGCTCCACCGTTCCTGTAACATTATTTACAGAAATCATATCACCTTCTTCAAAAGGCTTATCAAAAAATATTACTATATAACTGAATAAATCGCCGATGATATTTTGAGCAGCAAGTGCTACAGCAATTCCACCAACACCTAAACCGGTTATAATCGTTGTTAGTTTATAACCAAGATTTTCAGTAAGCAATAAAATACCTATTATCCAAACAAAAACTTTAATAATAAAAACAATCCGTGACAATTGTTTGGTTCGTTCAGGCGGCTCCTGTTTTTTTTGCATGCGCAGTAATACGCTCAGCTGAATGGTATAATTAATAAACCGTATAAAATAATAAGCTGTAATAACAGCAGCTGCCACTTTTAAAACATGTTCTATACGCTGAGAAAAAATAAGTTGTTCAATAATGGCATAATTAATAGCAAAATATAAATAGGGTATTATATATTTTTCAGCTGCAGTTAATATTGAATCATCTGCCTTTGATTTTGTTCTGCTGGTAATTTTTTTTAATGATGTAGTAATAATTTTTTTAAGCAGGCTTAATATTATCCATACAGCAATCATTTCACCTAAAACAATTGCATACATGCGCAGCGAATTATTCCACCATATCTGGTTTAAGAAATCATTCATAATTATGTGGGCAAAAATATTTGCATTCATTCATAAACAACACAATCATATCAACTTTAAAATCTCCTTATTCTTATTTTTGAATGCATAGATGAAAATTTTACAATGCCTGACTACTATACTTTTTTTAATAATTTATTTTGATGATAGCGCGCAACAAAATTACCCGCAGCATTATTTTAGAAATCCTTTAAATATTCCCATACAGTTAGCTGCAAATTTTGGCGAGTTAAGGCCGGATCATTTTCACATGGGTCTTGACATACGCACGCAATCAAGAGAAAACCTGCCTGTGTTTGCTGCGGCAGACGGTTATATCAGCCATATAAAAATTGAAAAACTTGGTTATGGCAAAGCGATCTATATCAAGCATCCGAATGGTTATACAACTGTATATGCACACTTAAATTCTTTTTATGATTCACTTGAGCAATATGTAAAAAATAAGCAGTATAAAGATAAACAATGGGAACAGGATTTTGATTTGCCTGAAGATTTGTTTAAGGTTGTTCAGGGACAGTTTATTGCAAACAGCGGCAATACCGGTGGCTCTGCAGGACCGCACTTGCATTTTGAAATACGTGATACAAAAACAGGCAATAATTTAAACCCGTTATTGTTTGGGCTGGATGTACCCGATGCTATTCCGCCGGTTATATATTCTTTGTTTTGGTATGATAGAAGGTATAGCGTTTATACTGTGCAACCGCAACAAATTGCTATCATTAAAAAAAATAACTTTTATGCAACGAATAGCATTATAAAAATCGGTTCGCAAGTAATAACACTTGGTTTAAGAATGGAAGATTTGAATAACACTTCACCGTTTCGTTATGGTGTATATCACGCGGCTTTATATATGGATGATTCTTTGTTGTTTGAATATAGGCTGAATAACTTTTCTTATGATGACAGCCGCTACGTAAACGCCTGCATGGATTATAAACGATGGACTGAAAGTAACCAGGGCATTCAATATCTTTCAATATTGCCGGGTAATCAACTTAATATTTTTACGCCACTGCAAGGTGGTGGAAAGATTGCATTGAATGACACATCAACACATAAAATTGAAATAGAAATTAGTGATGAGAAACAAAACATCAGCACCATAAACTTCTCTGTTCAATATGATAGTTCATCCTCAAAAAATTATACGCTGCCTGCTGGTGCAACTGTTTGTGATGTGAATGAAGCAAACAATATTGCAACAGCGAATGCACAAATTAATTTTGATGCGAATGCATTTTATGATGCATTGCCGCTTAGCGTTTATGAAACACTATCAACCAGTACAAAACAAATTTCTCCAACTATTCATATTGGTGATTATACAATTCCTGTGCATGATTCTTTTAATGTATCAATCAAAACAAATATTATAAACGATTCTATAAAGGATAAAGTAGTGATGCAGCTTATCAGTGGTAATTCATCATCGGTTATAAAAGGAGAATGGAAAGATGATTGGATGCAAGGCAGCTTTGATGAATTGGGTGATATTCGCTTATTAATTGATACAACAGCGCCGGTTATAAGTCCTATTGCATGGAAAAGCAATACTGTTTTTAAAGCGCAAAAAAATCTTATTATAAAGTGTAAAGACGATATAAGTAAGATTACAAACTTTAAAGCAACGCTTGATAGTAACTGGCTGATGTTCGCCAGGAAGAATGATTATTTTATCTACACATTTGATGAACATTGCAAAAGCGGCTCACATACATTAATTATAACAGCAAAAGATGTTGCCGGTAATGTTGCAATGCAAACTTTTAATTTTATAAAACAATAAATCAATATGATAACATTAACTGCATGCATGAAGGCTCCTGCGTTTAAAGGCAAAGACCAAAATGATAAAATGGTTTCGCTGGCAGATTATAAAGGTAAAAAACTGGTGTTATATTTTTATCCTGAAGACGATACACCAACCTGTACAGTTGAAGCCTGCAACTTAAGAGACAATTATGCTTTGCTTAAAAAAGAAGGTTTCGAAATAGTTGGTGTTAGTCCTGATGATTCACTAAAGCATAAAAAATTTGAAGCAAAATTTAATCTGCCATTTACTTTACTTGCAGACCCGCAACATAAAATTATAGATTCTTATGGTGTTTGGGGAGAGAAACAATTGTATGGCAGAAAATTTATGGGCTTGTATCGTACCACATTTTTGATTGATGAAAAAGGTATTATTCAAAAAGTTTACTTAAAGCCAAGAAGCAAACAACAGGCAGAAGACATAGTGAAGTTTTGGAAAGAAGAAATGAGTAATTAAATCAAACTCTTCCCCGTTCTAAAACAACTTCCTTTAAACAAAGCCACTTGTTGATTATGCTGATTGAAAACAGCAATGCTATACACGCCGGTGCTTCTGCCGTTATGAACTTCTGTTGCTTCAGCAGTTAACTCATCACCAACATTTACCTGTTTTAAAAATGAAATATTACAATCAAGTGCCAGAGATAAATTGTTGCGGTTATTGCATGCAAATGCAAGTGCGCTGTCAGCCAAAGAAAAAATAATACCACCATGCGCAACCTGGAAACTATTTACCATTTCCTGCCGCACCATCATTTTTATTTTGCTGTAACCTTCTTTTATTTCAAGCAATTCTATTTTTAACCATTGGCTAAAAGAATCCTGATGCATCATGTGTTCAACAACAGAAAGCGGTTTAATATTATTCATATAGTGAAGATAAGCAGCGGCATTAAAACTTTTCAATCACACCTAAACCAAACAAAGCAAAATCATATTTAACCGGGTCAAGTGGGTCTAGCGTTTTAAGATAATCTGTTAGTTCAACAGCAGACTGCCAGTCAATTTGTTTGCGCTGCAATAAATTAAAACGCTTTGCAACCCTTGCCACGTGCACATCAACCGGACAGATTAATTGCGACGGTTTAATCGTTTTCCATAGGCCAAAATCAACACCTTTATCATCACAACGCACCATCCATCTTAAAAACATATTTAAACGTTTGCAGTTTGATTTTTTTTCCGGCGATGCGATATGTTTTTTTGTTCTTGAAGGCACTTTTTCCAAACTAAAAAAATAATGATGAAAGCCAACCAGCATTTGCTCAATAGTATCACCCCATTTTGTAAAAGCTATTTCCAGCGAATCGTTATGGCTGTAATGGAACTGGAGAAATTCTATAAAGTATAACAGGTCGGTTGCGTCAAAAGTCCGGTGCTTAAACGCAAGCAATTTTTTTAATCTTTCCAGATCCATATTCAAACAAAAATCATAAGGGTGCATATCCATAAACTGCATTAGTTCTTTTGATTTATTGATGATGACTGTCCTGTTTCCCCACGCAAAAATGGCAGCAAAAAAAGCTGCAATTTCTATGTCTTGTTTTTTAGTAAAAAGATGCGGAATGCAAACCGGATCGTTTTTAATAAAAGACGTCTGATTATATAACTCAACTTTGCTGTCAAGAAAAGTTTTCAGATTCTTGGCTGATAGATTTTCCAAATTTTGAATGTCTGTTTTTTATCAAACTAAAGAATTATTTTGTTAACCCTTGTTTACTTTAATTTTTATAGAAAAAATCGTTTTCGCAAAGTTTAAAAAATGGATTTAGCGCAGACACTTGTATTTAAGCAATTCCTTGCAGGCAATAACACAAAAACAACTGTATTCAGGTAATACTCTGCAAACAATTGGGCAAAAACACATGTATTTCCCAATATGCTGTAAGGAATAGTGCTTAGACACTTGTATTTGTGCAATATCTTACAAGCAATTGCATAAATAAACTTGTATTCAGGCAATGTTTTGTAAGAAAGTGTGTAAATACATTTGTTTGGGATTGTGTGCATAATTTAAATATATTTTGTCCAAAAACCGGTGCAGGTTTTCCTAAATTGCAATATCATTATGGATAAATTTATTGTTTCAGCCAGGAAGTACAGACCGCAGACTTTTGACACCGTTGTGGGCCAGCAACATATTACTACAACACTTAAAAATGCTATAAAAAATAACCAGTTAGCACATGCGTTTTTATTTTGCGGACCGCGTGGTGTGGGTAAAACAACCTGTGCCCGCATTCTTGCCAAAACAATTAATTGTGAAGATTTGCAACCTGATGGTGAAGCATGCAACCATTGCAATTCATGCGTAAGTTTTAACGCAGGCACCTCGTTAAACATACACGAGCTTGATGCGGCAAGTAATAATTCTGTTGATGATATACGGTCGCTGGTGGAGCAGGTGCGTTTTATGCCACAAGCAGGTAAATACAAAGTTTATATTGTTGATGAAGTGCACATGTTAAGCTCTGCCGCTTTTAATGCATTTTTAAAAACACTGGAAGAGCCGCCGCCTTATGCCATTTTTATTTTGGCAACAACAGAAAAGCATAAGATAATCCCAACCATATTATCGCGTTGCCAGATTTTTGATTTTAAAAGAATCACTACAAAAGATACCGTTGAGCATTTGCAGGAAATAGCAGGTAAAGAAGATATAAAAGCTGATAAAGCATCGCTGCAAATTATAGCACAGAAAAGTGAAGGTTGCATGCGTGATGCGCTGAGTATTCTTGATAAGATTGTGAGCTTTACCAATGGTGATGTTACATATCAGAATACGCTTGAACATTTGAATATTTTAGATGACGAATATTATTTTAAGCTGCTTGATTATTTGTCAAGCCAGGATATTAGCAATGCTATGTTATTGTATGATGAAATAAATCAAAAAGGCTTTGAAGGTGAGTTGGTGCTGAATGGTTTCTCTGAATTTTTACGCAACCTGTTAGTGAGCCGCGATGTAAAGGCTGCATCGTTGCTGGATGTTGTGGATGATGTAAAGCAGCGTTATGTTGATGCTGCAGCGCAAACAAATCTATCTTATCTCATAAGCGCTCTAAACATTTTAAACGAAGCAGAGATTAATTACAAAATGGCACGTAATAAACGTTTGCATGTGGAGCTGGCGCTGATTAAATTAAATTATTTACAACAGGCAATTGAACTGGCAAACGATAACGGGAACATCATTAAAAAAAAACGGCTTGATGTTCCGGTAATACATAAAATAAAATCTATAGCCACCACTAACATTGAAAAACCAGTTGTAAAAGCGTCTAAGCTTTTTGTAAGTGAAAGCCTTTCTGCGCAGATAGCTAATAAAGAAATTGTTGTTGAAGAAACATTGGCTGCAAATATTCAGGAGCCAGCACCTAAATACATTCCAAAAATAAGTGGCAGTAAAAAAAATCTGCTTGAAGCACTGCGTGAAAAAGTAAGTTTAGATTATAATATTGAAGAAATAAAAGATGCAGAAGCGTTAACGGATAAAAGGCTTAGAGAAGTTTGGACTGATTATGTAACAAAGATTGAAACGCAGCCAAATAAGCATTCCACTATACAAACGTTTAAGCTGGCAAAGCTGCAAACAGAAATGGACAATCTTTTTACAATTACAGTGCGTTCATTAGTGCATCAGAAATTTATTGAACAGGAAAAAAGTTTGCTGTGTGATTTTATTCAGCAGGCATTTAACAACCGCAGCATTAATTTTAAAATAATGATTGAAGCGGGAGAGAAGGAAGATATTCCATTACATCTTACTTTAAATAGTCGCCAGAAATTTGAACGCATTGCAGAAAAATATCCATTGGTAAGAGAATTAAAAAACAGGCTGAATTTAGATATTGATTATTAGCAGTGCTTGATCTCATAAATTATTCTTGCCCTTCTCCTTTACAGAAGGGTTGAGATGAGGCTTTACTGCCGCCCAAATACGCTTTTTAGCAAATCAGTTACACGTGCTGCCGGGTCTTTGCGAATCTTTTGTTCTTCCAAACCAACTTCATAAAAAATTCCGTCAATTGCTTTTTGTGTTACATACGCATTCAAGTCTGTATTCACTTGTTTCGTTGAAAACCGGTTATAAGCCGTGAATACATCACCCCAGTACTTTGTTGCATTAACTTTATTCAGTGAGGTAGAAATAACAGGTTGAAATGCCTGCGCTAAGGCAGTAGTTGTTTTTTGTTTGAAATAATTGGTTGCTGCAAAATCACCGCCCTTTAGAATTCCAATTGCATCACTAATGCTCATTTGTTTGATGGCATTTACAAAAATTGGTGTCGCAGATTTCGAAGCATCTTCTGCAGCGCGATTTAAAGAGAGCACCGTTTTATCAACTAAACTTCCGAGCCCAAAAGTGCGCAAAGTATTCTCAACATTCTTTGCTTCCGGTGGCATTAAAATTTTTATAGCAGCATTCGCAAAAAATCCATCAACTGCACTTAATCTGTTGGTACTGTTTTGTGTGCCGATGGTAAGCGCCTGCTTCAAACCTTCAACAACCTGGTCTTGTTTGGTTGAGTTACCAGATGGTAACCCATTTGCTGCTTGTTGCAGTGTTGTGCATTGTATGTTTAAACAAAAGATTGCAGCAAGTAAGATGTACCTCATGAAATTTATTTGATGGTTATAAAATTATGACTGTAATTATTATTGCAAGTTTACTTTAAAATAATGTCAAACAAATTTTGCTAAACGATATTACAATTAATTTAATTTTTGTTCGTATTACATTTGCCGCTTTTAAATAGTCTTCAAATAATGAAACGATATATAACAGCTTTTTTATTGATTGTTTCTTTAATTGCATGTAATAATAATAAGCCGGATAACAATGCAACAACAAATGATAACAGCAACCCACCGCCGCTGTTAATCAGTTATTCAATCGTAAAAGTTTATCCGCACGATACATCTTCTTATACACAAGGCCTTCAATGGTATAACAATGTTTTTTATGAAGGTACCGGTGATTATCAGAACAGTAAATTGCTTAAAACAGATTTGGCTTCAGGTAAAATTTTACAACATATAAAAATATCAGGCGATTCAAGTGTGTTTGGCGAAGGCATTACTGTATTCAATAATAAAATTTATGAGCTTACTTGGAAAACACATAAAGTAAATGTGTACGATTTAAATACGTTTAAAAAGGTAAATGAATTTGACTGGGCTTTTGAAGGCTGGGGCTTAACTAACAACGGCAAGGAACTTATTGTAAGCACCGGCAGCAGTAATCTTTATTTTGTTGAGCCAAACAATTTTAAAATTTTACGGCAGGTTAGTGTTACCGATAACAACGGACCGGTAAGCATGCTTAATGAACTTGAATATGTAAATGGCTTTGTTTATTCCAACATTTATGAAACGGATAATATAATCAAGATTAACCCTGAAACCGGTAATGTTGTGGGTAAAATTGATTGCAGTAATATTCTTGCTAAAAGTGGAATGAGCTACAATCCTTCTGAATATTCTGAAACTACCGGGTATGTATTAAATGGTATCGCTTATGACTCGTCAAAAAATAATTTTTATATAACCGGCAAACAGTGGCCTGCGTTGTTTGAGATTAAACTCAATTAAATTTAAACCGTATTTGATACGATTCTGAAAACATAGTTTATCATAACAATTCCTAAAACAAAAGCAGAATAATGCCGTATATATTTTGCTTTTATATTTAAAGGGAAAAACAAATAACCAGCAGCAAAAAAAATCAGTATTAATACAAATAATAATGGTGGATACATCTTAAAACTTTCCGCCAGATTTCCCTGAATTAGTAATAACAATGAGCGCTGTGCTCCGCATATCGGGCAATCAATTCCAAATAAATATTTGAAAGCGCAAGGCAGCATGTGTTGTTGCAACCATGAAATCATCCTTAAAAATTATTAGAATTATTAATAAGAATGATGAAAGCCCCACATTGTTGCACTTCCTAATATTACTACCCAGATTATCCAATAAATTATGGATAAACCGCCAAGAGCCGCGCCAATTATAGACATAATATAACCTGCATTCAGCGATGAATAACCTTCATATAAATCAGGTGATTCCCTATACATTTTTCTTGGTTTAGATGCTAAAACCAAACCAATAATTCCCAAAATAAGTCCAATAAAAAAACATGAAAATACAATTGAGCAAATACCTAATACAAGAACAGTGGTTGCATTTGGTAACATTTGTTTGTCTATCATACAGTAAGGTTGTATTATAAAAGCAAGTTTTGATGTGATTGTGAAAATAATAGTAATGTTTGAGATAGCAAAATCATTGAACCTTATTATTACACATAAACTATATTGATTGTTTATATTGATTTTTATCAGCGCTTCCTTAAATTTAGGGCTTACACCAACTGTTTTTCTTATTAATATCGTTCAATAATCAACGTAAGCTTATGAAGATTGAAGAAATAAAAATTTTAAGAGGTCCCAATTACTGGAGTGTTCGCCGTCCGAAACTTATTCAAATGAAGTTGAATCTGGAAGAACTGGAAGAGCTTCCAACCAATAAGATTGAAGGTTTTTCAGAACGTATTGAAGCCTTCATGCCTACGTTATATGAGCATCGTTGCAGCGAAGAAGATAAAGGTGGATTTTTCAGCCGTGTGAAAGATGGCACATGGATGGGTCATGTGATTGAACACATTGCATTGGAACTGCAAACACTTGCCGGCATGGATTGTGGTTTTGGCAGAACACGTGGCACCGGCACAACAGCAGAATATTTTGTGGTATTTGATTATATGGAAGAAGATGCCGGCGTGTATGCGGCCCGTGCTGCTGTGCGTATTGCGCAGGCATTGGTGGATGCAAAAGATTATAACCTGGATGAAGACATTCAGGAGTTGCGTGTGATTAGAGAAGATACAAGACTTGGTCCTTCTACCGGTGCTTTGGTGGATGAAGCGGTGAAGCGTGGCATTCCGTTTATCCGTTTAAATAAACAAAGCTTGGTGCAACTGGGTTACGGCGTGCATCAAAAAAGAATTCGTGCAACTATTGCAAGCACCACATCAACCATTGCGGTTGACATTGCCGGTGATAAAGAAGAGACGAAAAATTTATTGGGTGCTGCACAGATACCTGTGCCAACCGGAACAGTAGTACGTGATGAAGAAAGTTTGAAAGATGCGATTGATAAGTATGGTTACCCATTGGTGATTAAACCGATTGATGGTAATCATGGTAAAGGCAACACTACCAATATCACAACATGGGAACAGGCAACAATAGCATTAGAAGCAGCTCAAAATTATAGTAACCACGTAATTGTTGAAAGGTTTATAACAGGGTTTGATTTTCGTGTGCTGGTGGTTAATTATAAATTTATATGTGCCGCTTTAAGAACACCTGCAAGTGTTGTGGGTGACGGTGAACATAACATTCAATGGCTGGTTGATGAAACCAATAAAGATGCACGCCGTGGCTATGGTCATGAGAAGGTTTTAACGCAAATAACCATTGACCAGTTCACACAAAAAATGCTGGATGAAAAAAACTATACATTAGAAACTGTGCCTGCAAAAGATGAGCTTGTATTGCTTAAACCTACGGCAAACTTATCAACCGGCGGCACATCCACAGATGTTACAGATGAAGTACACCCGATAAATATATTCATGGCAGAACGTATTGCACGCATCATCGGCCTTGATATTTGTGGCATTGATATTATGGCGCCAGACCTACGTAAACCAATTACTGAAAATCGTGGTGCAGTTCTGGAAGTGAATGCTGCTCCGGGTTTTAGAATGCATGTTGAGCCATCTTCAGGTCTTGCCCGTAATGCAGCCGAACCTGTGATTGATATGTTGTTTCCTAAAGGCGGTAACGGCAGAATTCCTATCATCGCTATAACGGGCACAAATGGTAAAACAACTACTACAAGATTAACGGCGCATCTCTGTAAAACGGCAGGTAAAAAAGTAGGCTATACAACAAGCGATGGCGTTTATATTCAAAACCAAATGATGATGAAAGGTGATTGCACAGGACCTGTAAGTGCAACCTTTGTTTTAAGTGACCCAACCGTTGATTTTGCAATACTTGAATCTGCACGTGGCGGATTATTGAAATCAGGTTTGGCATTTGATAAATGTGATGTGGCTATCGTTACAAATGTTACCGCTGACCACATGGGTCTTGCCGGTATTCAAACATTGGAACAGATGGCAAGAGTTAAAGCTGTTATACCTGAAACGGTGCGTGAAGATGGGTTTGCTATTTTAAATGCAGAAGATGACCTCGTTTATAAAATGCATGAGACGCTTGAATGTAATGTGGCTTTTTTTAGTATGGATGAAAATAATCCACGCATAAAAAAGCATTGTAAAAAAGGTGGTTATGCGGTGGTGTATGAAAACGGTTATGTATCAATTTTAAAAGGCACATGGAAGATTCGTGTGCTTAAAATAATTGATATTCCGATTACGTACGATGGCAAAGCATTGCATAACATTATGAACACGTTGCCTGCTGTACTTGCGGCATATTTGTTCCGCGATATTTCTATTGATGATATACGTACTGGTTTAAGCACATTTGTTCCATCACCTGCGCAAACACCGGGACGTTTGAATATGTTTGAATTTAAGAAATGTAAGTTTCTTGCAGACTTTGCACATAATCCTGCCGGGCTTGAACTGTTGGGTAATTTTATAAGCAAGATGGATGGTTCACCAAAAGTTGGAATCATAAGCGGAACAGGTGACAGGCGTGATGAAGACATACGCAGGCTTGGAAGTTTATCAGCACAATATTTTGATGAAATCATCATTCGTTGTGATAAAAATTTACGCGGCAGAACCGCGGAAGAAATAGTGAATTTATTAGTAGAGGGCATCAATGAAGAAAAGACAAAACATATTCCTGTTGAAATAATTTATAAAGAAGAAGATGCAATTCTTTATGCGTATAACAATGCAAAGCAGGGTTCGTTAATTACTATAATGTGTGATGTGGTTTCTGAAGCGTTGGGCTTTATTAAAAATCTTAAAGAAAAAGAAGATGCGGCTATTATGGCATAACTACTCACCTGAAATCAACATAGCAGAGATATTACCATTGCTTTCTTCAACCTTCACAAAATCAGCTGGTGCAGTAGCAATAGAATAGCCAACAAAATCAGGTTTAATGGGAAATAGTTTGTGCATACGTTCAACAAGTACCAATGTTTGTATGCGTTTAGGATGAAACTGCATCAGGGGTTTCAGTGCATATAATAAAGTTTTGCCACTGTTGCAAACATCGTCAACTACCAATACATTCTTGTTGTCGAAATTTACATCTTCATTTAATGTAATGGCAGAAGTTTCATGTTTATTCAAATGCAGTGTAATCATTTTTAAAGAAGTTGAAATATAATTTTTTAAATGACCAGCAACCTGTGCTGCAATAAATTTTCCCGTGCCTTCGCCACCAAATTTTCCGGCACCTTCAATGCCGATAATTATCAATTCACTGTCATCTTCACTTAATTGTTCAGCAACTTCCAGCGCCATGCGGTGCAACTTTTCAGAAGCCACTTCATCTGAAAGAATTATTCTATCCATCATATAAAAATAAGATGAACAATTTACAAACTGCCGCTACGCAAAACTTTATCTTCGCACAAGAAAATAGATATGCAGATATTGTTACAAATAGTGTTCATTTTATTAACCATAACAGCGGTTTTTATTTTTATAAAGAAGATTGCGGAGATAAGAAGAAATATTTTATTGGGAAGAGACGAGGCCATTAATGATAATAAAAACCTGCGCTGGAAAAATGTATTGCTGCTTGCTCTCGGTCAAAAGAAAATGTTTCGAAATCCGCTTGTTGCGGTAATGCATTTTATAATTTATGCAGGCTTTATCATTATTAATATTGAAGTGCTGGAAATAGCCATTGATGGCTTGTTTGGAACACATAGAATTTTTGAAAAACCATTTGGTAGTTTATATTCTTTATTGATTGATGCTTTTGAATTCTTAGCGGTTGGCGTGTTTACAGGGTGTGTTATTTTTTTAATAAGAAGAAATGTATTGCATGTAAAAAGATTGTGGATGAAAGAACTCAACGGCTGGCCTAAAAGTGATGCTAATTATATTCTTATTACCGAGATTTTCTTAATGAGTTTTTTTCTTACGATGAATGCTGCTGATACGGCTTTACAGTTGCGTGGTTACGGCGAATATGCGCATCATCTCACAGGCAACTTTGCATTCTCGCATTGGCTTCAACCTTTGTTCGCAAACATGAGCGATAAGGGTTTAATGCTATTGGAAAGAACATGCTGGTGGCTGCATATCATCGGCATATTTGCTTTCCTGAATTATCTTCCTTATTCAAAACACCTGCATATCTTACTGGCTTTCCCAAATGCTTATTATGGAAGATTAGAACCAAAAGGCAAGCTTGAAAACATGCCTGAAATTCAGAATGAAGTGTTGTATGCGATGCAACCTGAGCTTGCACCAACTGATGCAACTAATGAAGCACATAAAAAATTTGGAGCCAAAGATATTTTTGATTTAAGCTGGAAGAATTTACTTGATGCTTACAGTTGCACTGAATGCGGAAGATGCACTGCGGCTTGTCCTGCAAACATCACCGGTAAAGTTTTAAGTCCTAGGGCAATAATGATGAAGACACGTGACCGTACTGAAGCCATTGGCCGCAACATCAACCAAAACAAAAATTTTGCTGATGATAATAAAACGCTTTTGTATGATTACATAACGCCTGAAGAATTACGTGCCTGTACAACCTGCCAGGCTTGTGTGGAAGAATGCCCTGTAAGTATAAATCCGCTTGACATTATTGTGCAGTTAAGAAGATATATGGTAATGGAAGAAAGCAATGCGCCGCAGGAATGGAACGCTATGTTCAGCAATACAGAAAACAATTTTGCGCCGTGGAAATTTTCACCTGATGAACGGGATAAATGGGCTGAAAGCATTTGATATCTAATTCAACCGCTGCAATATCTTTACTTCATCGCCGGCGATACTATCTATAACCTGTAATTCATCCGTAACCGTTTTTATAGAAGCAAGCATTTTACGTGCTGAAGTTTGCTTATCAATAATTCCTGAATCAATTTCTTTTTGACGCTGCTCCAGCAAACGTTGAATTTTATTTGTTATCGGTGCATTGCGATTTGATGTTATTGTTTTCAAAGACTCACCTTTTAAAGTTTGTTCCGAACGTTTAAATTTATCATTCACATTATTTATCAGCGGCTCAAAATCGGTATCATTCAAATGGTTTTTATTTCTTGATATTAATGAAGATAAAGATGCAATGTGTGCCGTCATCATATAACTGCTTGAAGCCATTTGATGATAAAAAGCTGTATCATTTCGTTTTCTTTTTTCTGAAAGTATACGCTGAAAACTATCATTTAAATTGGCAAGTGCAACAAAGGCTTCACGTCTCGCCGGTTTATACAAATCGTTTTCTTCCTTTGATTCAATTAATGCAGCCGCTGCATTAAAATATTTTCTATTGGCTTCAATCAGTTTTGAAATCAGTTCTTTCATTTGTTCATGTTCCCATACAGGAAACACAATCAGAGAAGCGGCAAATGCAATCACACAACCAATCGCCGTATCAATCAGTCTGTCGGTTACAACAACTGTAAAATTTGAATTGTTTAAGAAATGAAAACTCAACAACACGTATATCGTTATGCAAACACAACTGATGTAATAATTCAGCTTTAATAAACTATAAGCGATAATCATGGCGCAAAGCATAAGCAAAAATGTGAGTGTTGCATTCTTTACAAAATATAAAAAGATGAAGCCTGCAATAACGCCGGTTATTGTTCCGAGCAAACGTTGCTTGTTGCGCGTTCTTGAAATGCTGTATGCCGGTTTAAGTATAACGGCAATGGTTAATAAAATCCAGTAACCATGACCGAGCGGAAAAAATAATGAAACACAATAGCCAATCAGTAACGCAATGGTTACACGCAGCGCATGTTTAAACTGGCTTGATTTGAATGTAAGATTTTCAACAAACAACGCCGGCGATATTTCTGTTGATTGCATTTGCAGTTCTTCGTTTGCAGCGCGTTTATATTGCCGCGTCGTCATTTTATCGTAATGTGAAAAACGATGCAGCCTGTTTATTCTTTCACCCACATCCTGCAAGGCATAAACAATTTGCCGCAGCTTTATAAAATAAGGCAGCGTGTTTTTATTCAGGCTTTTTTTTCTTTCTTCTAAAAATATATTCAGCAGTTTTTGTGTGGCTTCATTAACATCAATATTTTGATGTGACGGATGATTAAACTGAAACGCATAACCAATCGCATTAAGCTCCTGTTGCATGTTACGCAGCGTTTCTTCAATAGCAGATGCAATATGCGGTGAATTGACATGTTCATACACATCAGTATAATCCTGTTGCAGCGAAAGCAGGCGTTCAAACAAATCAATGCTGTCAAGAAACATCATCATAATTATCCTGCCTTTTGCCGTTGAATCAATTACCATTTGCCGGGTGCTTAACAGCATTTCGCGCAAGATGTCCTGTTGCTGCTGAATATTAATTTGCTGTTGGTGCAAACGATTAAACAGGTAATCGTTATCATGATTCACTTTAAACAAACCTGCAAGCGTTTCTGTAAAGCGTGCAATTGTTCTTACATTTTCTCCAAGCTGTAACTGGATGTACCTGTAAGGTCTTAAGCGATGCAGTGCAAGACTGATTAAAAAATAAAACATACCGCCAGCAGTGAATAACAAGCCATTAAACCATGGGCTGCCAAAACTTGCCTTGCTGTCAATATTAAAAATAAAAACAAGCAGTGCAACGAGACCGATTGAATTAACACGGTTTCCATAAATTCCAATCAGCGAAAAGAACATTCCAAAAATTATTAAACCAGCAATAATAAATGCGGGGTTATGATTTAATGAAATGGTAATGACAATTACGAATAAGTTTATGAGGATGCTTGCAAGAATTGTATTGCGGCGATGTTCAAACGGACCGGGACTATCTATTGAACCCACGATTAACGCACCAAGTGGTATGGCGCTCATTAATGCGAGCACATTGTAATGATACAATATCAGCGCAGGAATTACAGCCGCAGCCGTAATGCGCAAGCCGGTAAATAAGTACTGGCTTGATATAACTTTTTTAACGGTGAGCTGATAATTCATGAAGAATGCAAAGTTAAGTCTGCAAGTCGGTGAGACTGCATGTCAACAAGACCACAAGTTTAAGATTGAAAGGTTAAAGCAGTTCATAATTTTAAGTTCACTAATTTTGCGCCGCCATGAGAATAGAAGTTTTAAAATCGAAAATTCATCGTGCTGTTATTACAGAAGCAAACCTGCAGTATGTGGGTAGCTTAACGCTTGATGAAGACCTGATGGATGCAGCTAATTTAATTGAGAATGAAAAGATTCAGGTTGTTAATGTGAACAATGGTTCAAGGCTTGAAACGTATATCATCAAAGGCAAACGCGGCAGCGGAACGGTTTGCTTAAACGGACCTGCGGCAAGACAAGGCGCAGTTGGCGATGTGGTGATTGTTATATCTTATGCCTCGATGGATTTCGAAGAAGCTAAGCAGTTCAAGCCCTGGCTGGTGTTTCCGAAAGAAGGCAATAAACTATAAATACAAGGTACGATTTACGAAGTAGAAATTGTAAAAAGCGAAACCAAAACAAACATGAAAAATATTGATGCGGTTAATGAAAAGATTATTGCTTTCAGCGATATTGAAGCGTGGGTGAATGCAAAAAAGATAAAAGGCAAACGCATTGCTTTTACCAACGGATGCTTTGATATTCTGCATGAAGGTCATATCTATTCTTTATCGCAGGCAGCCAAAGAAGCTGATGTTTTAGTGGTTGGTGTTAATGCTGATGTCAGCGTAAAAAAATTAAAAGGCGAAAATCGTCCCATCAATAATCAACATAGCCGCTCACTTATCATTGCATCTTTATTAATTGTTGATGCAGTAGTAATTTTTGAAGGAGATACGCCGCTTGAACTCATTAAAAAAGTAATGCCTGATGTGTTAATAAAAGGTGGTGATTACACAATTGAAACTATCGTTGGCGCAAAAGAAGTTATTGCAAACGGCGGTAGTGTTTTAACCAATCCAATCATTCAGAATTTTTCTTCAACAGGTATAATTCAAAAGATACAAAGCCTGTAATTAAGCTGCATTTTCTTTTTTTCTGTTCAATAAAAACGGCGCAAGAAACATATAAAAAGCAAGTGCAAAGATTATAGCAATGAAACTTAACACTGGCGTTATAAAACTAAAAATAACTGCACATAAATAACAAACAGGTCCAACTGCAGCTGTTCTGCTTGCGCTTCTAAATAAAGTTTCATTAAACTCATCCGTTCTAACTTGTTCATGCTTTCGGATATACCAAAGTACAAAAAAATGCTGCAGGCCTACTATGAGCAGTACAACGGAATAAAATAAAACTGCCGTTGGTAAAACAGGGTGCTGTGCAAGAATCGCAGCCGGAAAAGGAATAATTGCAATTGTCATTAAATAAACAATATTGCTCTATAGCAGGTAATGATTCATGTGTTTGATAAACTGAAATATGCGGTGATGTGCTACCCAGAAAACTCCAACTACCAAAAAAGAAAACATAAAAGTTAAAACGCTCCGAAACGCCAGCTTTAATAAATGCAGTAACTCTTTGTTTGAATTTGCTTTTTCGGCAGGCAGCTTGATGTTTAATACTAATAAAGTAATGGCATAGAAAACACACCATCAGAGAAAGCTTCGGTTCTTGATTTAGTCATTGATGTGTTATACCATAATTTTAAACTCATCAAATCAATAATTAAAATGTTTTCAATCAGGTTTATTTTCTTTCTTAACATCTTCACTTCGCACAAATATCACCGTCATTAACGCACCCGCAAATGCAAGACAAGCTGATATGCGCATGATATTCTGATATACATGAATAAAGCTTACATGATAGGCTTTTTCAATAATAGCTTTATCAGTATCGTTTAAATTTTTGGGTGTTTTTGCATTGCCAAGATTCACTGCCTGCGCAGTTACTATTTGTTTTTCTTTTGAGTTTAAATTGATATTGCTTATTTGTTTTTGTAATGCTGATAAAAAGAAGATGACAGCCAATGCGCCGAATATTGCATTCGCAAATACGTTTGCTATTCTTGTCATTGCGTTGTTTACGCCTGATGCAACACCGGAAGAATGGTCGGGCACAGAACCCATTACAGTTGCTGTTAAAGGCGCAACAGTTAAAGACATTCCAAATCCAAACACAATAATTCCCGGGAAAAATGTTGACCAGTATTGCGCAGCGCCACTCGTTTGTTTAACCAATGATAACAATATAAATCCCATGCCTGCAATCGCTGGTCCGGCAATCAATAAAAGTCTTGGTCCGTGTTTATCTGCATAGCTGCCGGCAAAGCGTGCAATGGTTATCATTAAAACGGTAAAAGGTAAAAATGTAAGTCCTGATTGCAACTGGCTATAACCTTGTGCCTGCACCATATTCAGCGAAAGAAACAACATTCCACCGCCAAGTCCTGCATATAAAAATAAAGTAAGTAGGTTAACGCCGGTAAACGTTTTGTTGTTGAAAAAACTTAATGGCATCATCGGATGCTTGCTTTTTTTTTCAATCAAAATAAAAATGGTAAGACTTGCCAAGCCAGCTATCAAACTAATATAAACTTCTGTATGATTAAATCCAATTTCAGGAATGCGCAAACAACCAAAGGTTAATAAAGCAAGACCAAAAGCGATTGCTATCGCACCGGAAAAATCAATTCTGCGGTCACTATCTTCATCAATACTTTCTTTTACTTTTCGCAAAAGCATAATCAATGCTGCGATACCGATAGGAGCATTGATAAAAAAGATAAAGCGCCATAAACCTGCATCAGCCAAAGCGCCGCCAAGTATTGGTCCGCCCATTGTAACAATTGTTGTAACAGCAGACCATGTACCGATAGCTTTGCCGCGTTCTTCTGCATTGATAGACGCAGAGATTAATGAAAGACTGCCGGGTATCATTAATGAACCGCCGATGCCTTGTACTATTCTAAACGCTATTAAAAAATTTACAGTGGGTGCAAAGCCGCAGGCAACAGATGCTGTTATAAATATAAAGATACCCAGCATGAAAATTTTCCTGCGCCCAAGCTTATCACCTAATGAACCACCAACCAGCGTTAAAGCAGCAATCATTAAAAGGTAAGCATTCAGCAACCAGAATAAATCCGTGCCTGTTGCATTTAAATTTTTTTGTAAAGCCGGAAGTACAACATTAAGTGCGGTACCATCAATAAAAGCCATTGATGATGCAAGTATAGCTGAAGCCATTATCCACCTGCCTTCAGCACTTTTTAATGCAACTGTTGCCATTTAGATATTTGACGTAAAGTACGACCTAATTATTACGAAAAAGCTCAAGAAAGAATAAGTTTAAATTATCATGATAAGTTATGGCAAATGGTAAATTCATCAGTGTGATAATGATTTATTTTTTTGGCAAAAGCGAAAGTTTAAGATATGTGCTGTGATGATAAACAATGCAGCCGGCGCAAGTAATATCAATTCAAATGAAAGAAAAATTTCTTTTCCTGCTAATAATATAAAGCCACTAACAAAAACTATTAAAGGCAATTTTTTGTGATGATGTTTTTTATAACCATGATACAAAGCAAAACATCCAATTATTCCCGCTAAGCCAATCATTGAATATTCAAAGATTTTATTGCGCAGAACATCCAAACCAAACAATGGCAGGCTGCTGAAAAATAAAGGCAGTACCGCACAATGAACAGCGCAAATAAATGAAGCAGAAATACCTAACGTGTCTAAACTTATATTTTGTAAGAAGCGTTTCATCTAATCAAACAAAAATATACAATTGCAACAATGTTGCAAAATGTTATAGTTAACAAATATTCATCCGCAGTTTTTATAACTTTGCCTGAATGCCCAGAAAAATCATTTTATATAGTTCATTTTTTATACTGCTTACCATCGTTTTTTTATTTTTTGTTTTTGCAGGAACAGATAACTGGAAATCCAAGGCGCCGATTATTGGTTATGTTCAGCCATTCACATTTATCAATCAGGATAAAAAAATCTTCACCCAAAAAAATATGGCTGGAAAAGTTTGTGCGGTGAATTTCTTTTTTACATCCTGCAAAGGTGTTTGCCCTATAATGAATAACAATCTCAGCAAAGTGTATAATGAGTTTAAAAATGAACCTGACTTTATGATTGTTTCACATACCTGTGACCCTGAAACAGACTCTGCTGCACGTTTAAAACATTATGCAGATTCAATGAAAGTTGATACGCATAAATGGGTTTTCTTAACCGGCAGAAAAGACAGCTTATATCTTGCAGCAAGAAACAGTTACATGATTGATGACCCAAACAATAATGTTGGCAGCATCAATGACCAGTTTTTACATTCTCAATTTATTGCGTTGGTTGACAGGGCAGGCAATATGCGTGGACAAGTGTATGATGCTTTAAAGCCTGATGAATTAAAATTGTTGCAGGATAATATTACATCTTTATTAAAAGAAAAACATCCACCGGCAACTACTACTTCAGGAACTTCATTTGCAAATTAATTAATATGAAAGAAGCAGTTACCGACATATTAAAACACAGCCAGCTTAGCATTACCGAAAGCAGGTTAAAAATTTTAGAGCTCTTTACAAAGCATAATAAAGCGCTTTCTCATGCAGATATTGAAAAGATAAGCAGTAAGAATTTTGACCGTGTAACTGTTTACCGCACATTGCAGACTTTTGTTGATAAAGGCATTATTCATAGTATACCAACTGCAGATAATTCAGTAATGTATGCTCTGTGTAAAGAAACATGTACCGAAGGCCATCATCATGATGACCACGTACATTTTATTTGTGATGAATGCGGTAACACTTATTGTCTTGATAATATAGATATTCCAAAAGTTACCATACCAAAAGGTTTTTCAACACACCAGGTAAATGTATTGGTGAATGGGGTTTGCAAGAGTTGCAAATGATTAAAGCGAATATTCTTTATCGGTAATTAACATGGCTGCAATCCTGCGTTTTGCATCTTTTGTATTCAACGGATTCACTTTTGTAAAACGCTTTATGCCGATATGCATCATTCTTAATTCGTCTCCATCAGCAAAAGCATTTAAAGCATTCTTTGCATTTGTATTGATGCGGTCAGCGGCATCATAAATAAAACAACGCGTAATATCCTTTTGTATTGATATACTGTCTTGGCCTGATTTGTCTGCAAGTTTTATAGTGCGCAACAAACAGCTTTCTGCAACGAATGTATCAATTGCCATGTCAGCAATATGCATCAGCACTTCCTGTTCTTTATCAAGGTTAATCATGAGCTTTTGAACAGCAGCACCTGCAACCAGTAAAATTGCTTTTTTAAAATTGATGACATACTTTTTCTCTTCTGCAAATGCACCTTCATCATCATTATTAAAATCAGGAATGCTCATTAATTCATTTGCAACAGTCATTGCAGGTGCCATCAGGTCAAGCCTGCCTTTCATGGCACGCTTTAAGGTCATATCAAGAATAAGCAAACGATTTATCTCGTTCGTGCCTTCATAAATTCTGTTGATGCGGCTATCGCGATACACTTTTGAAATAAGATACTCATCACTAAAACCATTGCCACCATGTATCTGCACGCCTTCATCAGCCGCAAAATTCAACACCTCACTTCCAAACACTTTTAATATCGCACATTCAATAGCATATTCTTCTGCAGCGCCAAGCAAAGCCTCGGTATATGTTTTACCATTGGCGGCTAATTCTTTTTCTTTATCATCAATCCATGCAGCAGTGCGGTATAAACTGCTTTCACTGGCAAACACTTTAATCGCCATATCTGCAAGCTTTTCTTTGATGGCACCAAAGTTTGAAATAGATTGTTTGAATTGTTCACGTGTTATAGCATATTCAATTGACATGTTGAGCGCACCTTTTGCGCCTTGGCTTGTAGCAGCGCATAATTTTAATCTGCCGATGTTTAATATGTTGAAAGCGATGAGATGGCCTTTGCCAATTTCACCTAACACATTTTCAACCGGCACCTTGCAATCTTGGAAATATAACTGTACAGTTGATGAACCTTTAATACCCATCTTATGTTCTTCGGGTCCTTGCGTAAAACCTTCAAAACCGCGTTCAATAATAAAGCCGGTGAACTTATCACCATCCACTTTTGCAAACACGGTATATACATCAGCAAAGCCACCGTTTGTTATCCAACACTTTTGTCCATTCAACAAATAATATTTTTTATCATCGCTTAAACGTGCTGCTGTTTTAGCTCCCAATGCATCGCTGCCACTGGTTGGTTCAGTTAAACCATAAGCGCCAATCCATTCACCGCTGGCAAGCTTTGGAAGATACTTTTGTTTTTGTTCTTCCGTTCCAAAATATAATATTGGTAAAGTGCCAATACCTGTGTGTGCCGATATTGCAACTGAAAAAGAAAATGCATCGCCAAGGCCTTCATTGATTATGGTTGATGTAACAAAATCTTTTGCAATGCCGCCATATTCTTCAGGCATAGCGGTTGCCATTAAACCTTGTTCACCAGCTTTGGTAAGCAATGAACGCATCAATCCCGGTTCAAGTTTATCTATTCTTTCAAGCACAGGAAATACTTCTGCTTTTACAAACTGGCGGCACATATCAAGAATCATGTGTTGCTCTTCGTTAAAATCTTCGGGTATGAAAGTTTCTGATGGATTGCTTTCTTTAATTAACCATTCACCACCTTTTAATATGGTTTTTGTTTCAACAGCTTCCATAATGATTTTTTTAAGCTTGATTATATATGGTTATTGAGATTATCATACACTCTTTGCAACACAGTTTTCACTATTTCAATATGTTCTTTCTTAACGCCGGTTAATGCTTCATCCATAGTTTGACTGGCAAGTGTTAATGTTGTTTCCTGCAATGCACGGCCGGCTTCTGTTAAACAAATCATGTTAACGCGCTTATCATTTTTGTGGGATGAACGCTTTACCAGTTTTTGTTTTTCAAGATTATGTATCAGCCTTGTGGTGCTTGGCTTATCACGGAAAGTGCGGTTGCATAATTCCTGCTGGCTTAAGCAATCTTCTTTCCATAAATGATATAGAACCGTCCATTGCTCAATCGTTATCTCAAGCCCGGCAACACGAAAATGCTTCTGCAGTTTTCTTGCAACAGCAGTGCTTGCCATACCGTTTATAACGCTGTATAATTCTCCTCTCTTAAACTGGTTAACCGGCATATAGTTGTTTATGCAACTATTTCAAAATTATATATCTTTAACGCATCTGCAATAATTGTTTAAAAATTTATGACGATGTAATGCTGATGCAAAAAATCAACTTTAAAAATTCATCTGTCACTTATTATAAATACGGCAATGGCGAAAAGATTTTGTTTTGTTTGCATGGATATGGGGAAGATGGCGCATCGTTTTCTTTTTTAGAAAAATATATCGGCTCTGCTTATACAATGTATGCGATTGATGTTCCGTTTCATGGTGCCACAACCTGGAATGAAAAAGCATTATTTACAGCGGAAGACTTATTAAATCTTTTCAATAGCATCTATCCAAATCAAAAATTTTCTTTGCTTGCTTATAGTTTCGGCGGCAGGTTATCTTTATACTTCCTGCAAAAATTTCCTGATAAATTTGAATACATTGTTTTAATTGCGCCGGATGGCTTGCATATCAATTTCTGGTACTGGTTTACAACACAAACCTGGCTTGGCAATAAATTGTTTGCGTTTACTATGCAACATCCTGAATACCTTTTTTTCTTTCTTGGTATAGCTGATAAAACAAACCTGCTGAACAAAAGCTTTATAAAATTTGTTCATTGTTATTTAGATGATAAAAGCGAAAGATTGTTATTGTATAAAAGATGGACATGCATGAAAAAGTTTAAGCCTAATGTTCATGCTATAAAAAAAATAAGCGCTAAAAAAAATATTACCATGCAATTTTTATTTGGAAAATTTGACAGAATAATTTTAAGTAAGCATGCTGATGTTTTTAAAAATGTTGCTAACGTGCACATCACAACAATAGATGCAGGTCATCGTTTACTGAATGAAAGTAATGCTTCGCTAATAGTTGCATTGCTGAACAACCAATTCTGACTTTATTTGCTTATGCAGGTGATTACCTACTTCATTTATTTTACTGCGGCATTACTCATAATTTATCTTTTACTAATTAACCTTTATCTTTTTTGGTTCAGCAGGCTTAAACAGTTTAATCCAAAAGAAAATCTTAAACCGCTAACATGTTTTTCAATAATTATCTCGGCAAGGAATGAAGCAGAAAATATCGGCGCCTGCATACAATCAATTCTTAATAATAACTATCCAAAGGAGTTATTTGAAATAATTGTAGCTGACGATTTTTCTAATGACGCAACACCTGCTATTGTTGAATCGTTGATGCAACAACATTCAAACGTAAAGTTGGTTACATTAAGTAAAATAATTGACCAGAACATCAACTCATATAAAAAAAGAGCGATTGAAATATGCATTGCACAAAGCAGGTTTGACTGGATAGTTACTACTGATGCGGATTGCAATATTCCTAAGCAATGGCTCAGCTTATTTGATGCATTTATTCAAATAAACAAAACTGTTTTTGTAGCAGCACCGGTAATGTTTATATGTGAGAAGACATTTTTATCTGTTTTCCAATGTCTTGATTTTATAAGTCTGCAAGGCATTACGGCGGCATCAGTATCTGCGGGTTTTCACAGCATGTGTAATGGCGCCAATCTCGCCTACAACAAAAAAGTTTTTTATGAAGTGGATGGCTTTAAAAATGCTGACCATATTGCCAGCGGTGATGATATGCTGCTGATGCATAAAGTAAAAGCAAAACATCCGTCATCTATTGGTTATCTCTTTAATCAAAGCGCTATTGTAACAACGGCTGCCATGCCTGACTGGAGCAGCTTCATCAACCAGCGCATACGCTGGGCAAGCAAAGCCACCAATTATAAAGAGCCAAAAATTTTCAGTGTATTGCTGCTGGTATATTTTATGAATCTGTCGTTTCTTATTTTATTTATACTGTGTTGCTTTAACCCGCCGTTGTTTTATTACCTCCTGGTGTTTATTTTAACCAAGGCTTTGTTTGAATTACCATTCATGTATGCTGTATCAAAATTTTATTCTTTACAAAGAATAATGATCTGGTTTGTGCTGATGCAGCCATTTCATATTGCTTACATGATCATCTCCGGCTGGTTGGGTAAGTTTGGTAGTTATAAATGGAAGGGCAGGAAAGTGAAGTAAGATCTACGATTTAAGATTTACGAAGTACGATTTGTATCAAGGTCGGTAAGTCAGTAAAATCAGAAAGCCAGTAAGAAAGAAAATTAATATGCAAGTGACATCAATAGTTGAAAGATAACTTTCGGACTTGCGGACAACGGACTTCCTGACTTCTTGCTTAATTTTGTAGCATGGCAAGAATAAGAACAGCCAAAGATGTTTCCAGGAAAGAAGTAATTATTAAAGCTGCAGCAAAGCTTTTTCATGAGAAAGGATATAAGGCTGCCAGCATGCGTGACCTTGCCGTAAAAGTTGGCGTAGAAGCAGCAAGCTTATACAATCATATTCGTTCAAAAGCAGAACTGCTGCATGATATATGTTTTGATGTTGCCAATATTTTTAATGCGCATATTAATGATGTGGAAACATCAGGTAAACCACCTTTGGAAAAGTTTGAAACACTGCTGCGTTTTCATATAAGGCAAATGCTTGAAAACTTTGAAGAGGTTTATGTGAGCGACCGCGAATGGCGTTATCTTGCTGACCCCTATCTTTCCAATTTTCAAAACCAGCGCCGTAATTACAGAAAGCGTTTCGCTGCTATTATTGAACAAGGAATTGAAAGCGGCGTCATCAATAAAATAGATGCTTCAACTGCTGTATTGATTGTATTGCATGCGGTAAGCGGCATTGAAAGCTGGCACCGCAGCACGCATAAAATAAGCGGAGAAATATTGGAAGAAAACATGATGACCATTTTAATAGATGGCTTAAAAAAATGATTGCTTAATCTTTATGTCAACACATTTCGAAACAGTGCTCATTAAAGAAGTGCGGAAAGAAACAGACGATTGCGTCTCAATTTCATTTGATATACCCGAAAGCCTTCAAAAACAATTTTCTTACCAGCCTGGTCAGCATGTAACCATACGTGCCAGCATTAATAATGAAACAGTGCGGCGCTCTTATTCTTTATGTAGCTCACCTTTACATAATGAATGGCGTATTGCCATAAAAAAGATTGAAGGCGGCATCTTTTCAGCTTTTGCCAACCATACTATAAAACCCGGAGATACGGTTGAATTGTTATCGCCACTCGGTAATTTTACTTTGCCACATACTGATGTTTCAAAGCAATATATTTTTTTCGCAGCAGGCAGTGGGATTACACCTATATTATCACTTATAAAAACCGGATTGATTCAGCAACCGCAAAGCAACTTTGCGCTTGTATATGGCAACAGGAAAATTCAATCCATTATATTTAAAGAAGAAATTGAAGCGCTGAAAAATAAGTATATGCAACGCTTCCAGATAATACATATACTTAGCCGCGAACAAACTGAGGCGCCTTTGAATGAAGGAAGGATTAATGCTGCAAAATGCGAGCAGCTGTTTAAATATGTTTTGCCGCTAAACGCTGATGCATTTTTTATCTGCGGCCCTGAGCAAATGATATTTGAAATACGCAACTGGCTTACCTCAAAAGGCACAGATAAAAGTTGTATTCATTTTGAGCTATTCAATGCTTCGGCTCCGGCTGCACTAAAAGTTAGTCAATTCAATCAATCAACTACTGTAGTTTCACACATTACCGTTAAACTCGATGGCAGAAGTTTCCAGTTTGATTTGCCGTTTAATTCTATAAGTATTCTTGATGCAGCATTAAGCACCGGTGCTGATTTGCCTTACGCCTGTAAAGGCGGCGTATGCACAACCTGCAAAGCCAAATTGTTACAAGGTAAAGTAAGCATGGATGTTTGTTATGGCCTGGAGCCGGAAGAAATTGAAGCCGGTTATATACTCACTTGCCAAAGCCACCCGGTTACAGAAAATGTAGTAGTTGATTTTGATATCAAATAATGTATGATCAAAAATACTTACATACTTGTTAAAGTATTCGAATGTTTTGAGGCTAACAACTTCGTAAATATTAATTTAGGCATTTCCTCAATTTATTATTATCAAGATTATTCAATATTTCTTTATATTATTTTTTTGCTTGCGTGATTTTGTATAACTATTTAGTTATATTCGTTTTTACAAAGCTACTTTTCCGTATCCATCATCCCATCCAAAACTTCTAACAAAAAATTTGAGAATAATTATTCGATCTTAACCATGTAATAACGAGGTTTTAAATTTTAATATTTATTGATTAAACTTTACCTTATGTTTCTCAAGAAAACTAACCAAAACAAGTTTTTTATTCATCTCTCATTTTTATTATTTTTTTCTTTGTTTTTCTCTACAGGTTATGGCCAGAATGGTGTCGCCATAAATACTACAGGTGCCTTACCAGATAATTCAGCGATTTTAGATTTGACTAACGTAACTAACAGTAAAGGTTTACTGCTTCCTAAAGTTACTGCTACATCAGGTGTTACATCGCCTGCAACCGGCTTGGTTGTTTATCAAACCGGAGGAAATCCTGGGATTTATTGTAATATTGGAACATCTGGTTCTCCTAACTGGATATTATTAAGTTCATCTACAGGAACTGTAACATCAGTTACAGCTAATTCTCCTTTATCAATAACTGGCAGCGCAAGTGCACCAGTTATTAATTTAACCGGGATTGTATCTGTAGTTAATGGCGGTACAGGCGTATCTGCAGCCGGCGCAAATTTAGTATTTGCTACACCTAACGGAGCTGCCGGTGCGCCGGGGTTTAGAAGTATTGTTGCTGCGGATTTGCCTTCTTTAGCCGGTAACTATATTGTAAATAACCCTCCCAGTGTACAAACACCAGGCACTTTTAATATTGCAGGTTCGGGTAGTATGGTAGGCTTAACAAGTGCAAATGCAGCAATAAATTTAAACGTCAATTCCGGTGTAAACGCAACAAATATTAATACAGGCACAAATACTGGTACTGTAAATATAGGTGGCACCGGACCTCAGGCAATTAATATTGGAGCCGCGTTTTCAGTAGGTCCAAATAATACAATAAATATAGGCAGCAATGGAGACGGCAGCAATACCACCACAAACATTATTGGAAGTTCTGGTGTGAATATCAATACAATTTCAAACAGAACAACAACAATTGGTAGTTCTGCTTCTCCTATAATTCTTATAGGAAATACGGCTGCCGCAGGAACTGTGAGTTTAGGAAGTACTGGAACCACTACAAGTTTAAATGGTAATACAACTGCTATTAATGGAAGCGCAGTAAATATTAATATAGGTAATAATAAAGTCACAAATATTAATACACTGGCTACATCAGGGGCAGTAAATATTGGAGCAACTGCTGCTGCTACTCAAGCAATTAACATAGGAGTAGGAGTAACCGGTACAAGTACAATTACAATAGGAAATATCTCCTCGGATCCTGTTACTACTAATATACTTTCAGGCACTGGTGGTGTAAATATTAATAAAACAGGCACTGGTTCTGTAACTATTGGTAATACTACTGGTAATTTATTTCTTCCAAAATTTGCAACGCCGGGTACAATTTTATATTCCTCTGCAGCAACAGGCCAAATAGCTGCAACTACAGTAGGAACAGCAGGACAAGTACTAACTTCAGGTGGCGCAAGTGCGCCAACATGGTCATCAACACTACCTTCAGGCAGTAGTGCTTACATTCAAAATCAATCTTCTTCATCACAATCAGCTAACTACTGGATTAGCGGGTCAGCAAGTGTTGGGGGAGCAACTTTCAATCCTGCAAACCAGTTAGACGTTGCAACTTCAGGTGCAAATAATAATGCAATCGTTGCAACAAATACAGCTGCTTCAGGTGGAGGGGCAGGTGATGGGGCAGATGGATTCACAGCTCAAAGCACTGGGCAGGGTATTTACGGATTTAATGCTAACACAAGCGGAACAGGTATTATTGGCGCTGGAAATAATGTTGCAAGCGGGGGTAATTATTTAGTTGCTGGTTCAGGAGGGGCTTTTACTGGTAATACAACAGGTATATACGCTAAATACATTTCAACTTCAAATGGGTCAGCAGCCCTTTATACAGTAGATAATGTAGGAAACGTAGTTGCAGTAAATTCTTATAGCGGTGGTGCTCAATATAAAATTATAGGATCAGGAACAGTGTCTACAGTTGCTGAAAATACTGACAATAAATCAAAAGTCGTTTTGCATGCTCCGGAAGCTCCTGAAATTCTATTTGAAGATTATGGTAATGGTGAACTTGTAAGTGGTAAAGCACATGTAAATATAGATCCCATATTTTCAAAAAATATTGTTGTTAATGACAAACATCCTTTAAGAGTATTTATTCAGCTTGAAGGCGATTGCAACGGAGTTTATGTAACTGGTAAATCTAAAACAGGTTTTGATGTAGTGGAGTTACAAAAAGGAAATTCAAATGTTTCTTTTCAATGGCATATAGTATGTAATCGTGCAAATGAAGATTTAGGCAATGGCAAAATTTCATACAATGAAGACATGCGCTTTGAACAGGCGCCAATAAGTATGCAAAATTTAAGTGCAGAAAAGGTTTTGCAAAAAATCAAAAAGAGTTAATTATGATAAGCAACAATTTTCAGTTATTTCTTTAAACTGTTTATGAAAAAGTATTTTGCTACTTTAATTTTTATCTTATTGGTTTTAATTAATAAATCAATTGCTCAGGCAAGTTTAAGAACAAACGGTGCTAATATAAGTATAGCATCAGGCACATACTTAATGATGCCCGGCGATATAAAAATTTCCGGAAGTTCTGATTATTTTTTTAATAATGGCACTTGCTATATTGCAGGAAATATCGCTAACAGTGGAAATAGTTTTAACCAACCTGCAGCAACCGGCACTGAAATTTTTAATGGAAATACAACCATTAGCGGAAGCAATTCATACTTCAATAATCTCACAATTTTATCCGGCGCCACAGTAACACTTGGCAGCAGTATAGATATTTTAAATAACTGGACAAATAACGGACTTTTTGTAAACGGTAGTAAAATAGTAACCTTTAGTGGTTCTGTGCCTGTTCAATATGTTTTTGGTTCCGGAACTTTTTATGATTTAAAACTGCAGAATGCAGTACATTTTACTTCCAGCAAAGACACAATAGATAACAGCTTTAGTAATTCTGTTGGAGGAATGGTTGATGGAACTTCAAGAGTCGTCTTCAGAAATAATTCTTCACTAATAGGTACGGCAAGTAAATATTTTTATGACCTTGAAGTTTTCTCTGGCAGTAATGTCACACATAATACAAGTAATGGACCTATTCATATTGCGCACAGTTTTACTAATAGCGGAAATCTGACAGAAGACCCAACTTATACATTTTATTTTGATAGCTCCAACGGCGCAGAAACCATGTCTGGCAATGGTTACACAACTTTCGGCAGCTTAACCGTAGGCGGTCCTGTATTAAGTAATCCTACTACATTAACTACAGGAACTTCAAACTTTACTATTACAGGCAGCGCCTTAACATTTAACAGCAATAATTCATCTTTAACTTCAAACGGGGTTATAACTTTTACACGAAGCACAGCAGGAACCACTGTGATACAAAAAGCAGGAAGTGTATCTAATGCTTTGGCAAATTTTTATGATGCATTAGTGAGCATACCTACGGCAACTGCAGCAACTGCTTTAAATCCCGGAAGCAGTATTGCTGTATTTAATCACAGACTTACTATTAATGATAATGGTTCAATTACAACAAATGCTCCTTTTTACGGTAATGCAGCCACTTTAATTTATAATACTACAAACGCGGCTTTACCAACAAGTTTGGAATGGAATGCTTCGGGTACTACAGCAGGGTTGGGTATTCCATTTAATGTAACTGTTCAAAATATAAACAATATTTTATTAAGCGGGAACAGAGGTGTTGGCGGTAGCCTGGATATAGCACCGGCTGACGCATTAAAAATTAATAATAATACACTTACGCTAAATGGCACCATTACCAACACCGGTCTTCTAACTGGCTCTTCTGCATCAAACATAAATGTTGGCTCGTCCGGTGCATTAGGCACTTTGTATTTCGACCAGACAACCAGTAACGTAACCAATGTATTAAAAAACTTTACGGTTAACAGTGGTGCCCAGGCAATTATCGGTAATGGTTTAAATATAACAGGCGGTACCAGCGGAACATATGGCAGCACGTCCGGGATTTTAACTATAAACGGCACGCTCAATACAGGTGGGTATTTAACATTAAGATCAAATGCTAACGGTGATGCTATAGCAGGTCAATCAACAGGTACGCCCGTTATAAATGGCAATGTTATAGTTGAGCGTTATATACCAAAGAAAAGAGCATGGCGATTTTTATCAGTTACAACCAACAGCAGTCAAACTATTAATGCCGCATGGCAGGAAGGCGGTATAAATACCGGGTTTGGACCTTTAAATACACAAGACCCTAATCAGGGCTTCGGCACTGAAATAACTTATGATAATTTGCCTGCTCATGGTTTTGACTTTAATACCACTTATAATCCATCAATTAAAGTTTGGGATGCAAATACCAGTGACTGGTCAACAACTATTCCTTATACTAATTCAACCCAAATCAATACCAATCCTGCATATTGCTTATTTGTAAGGGGCAGCCGTGCAGTTGACCTTTCTTTAGCTGTTAGTGCACCTGCTGATAACACAGTCCTTAGAACCGCCGGAAGTTTAAATTATGGAAACGTAACCAAACAATATAATATAGTTGCCAATAATGGAGTTTTGGTAGCAAATCCGTATGCTTCACCAATTGATATATTAAGCATACTTTCAGCAAATGGCGCAAATTTTTATAACCAGTTTGCAATCTGGGATCCGCAATTTGCAGGAAGCTATAATGTGGGTGGTTACAGGTATTATTCCGCGGGCTGGCAGGCACCAGGCGTAGGTGGTTATACCGGCGGCACGTACGCCCAAAGCGGGCAGGCATTTATGCTTACAGCCTTTAATACAGCTAATAATGTAAATGTCAGTTTTAAAGAAAGCGATAAAGTATCAACTTCAAACGAAGCCATTGTTTTTGATAAGGTAGTAAGACAAAGCCATCCGGCTATTTATGCCAATTTATTGACTGCTTCAGGAGATAGTTTAGCCTTTGTTGATGGTGTTACTGCGGGTTTCGGTAAGGAATTCTCAGCCGGTGTTGATGGTAGTGATGCCCGGAAATTTGCAAACTTTGATGAAAATATGATTCTTATGCGTCAAGGGCAATTTCTTGCTATCGAATTAAGACCTGTACCAATATTCACTGATACATTGTTTTATAAGCTATACTTAAAACAGCAGCCCTATACTTTACAAATTTTTGGTAAAGATTTGGAAGATATACCTGGCGAAGCGTGGCTTGTAGATAAATATCTTAATATAAAGACCACTGTAAATATGCGTGATACAATACTTTACAATTTCACTCCAAATACAGATACAAACAGTTACCGCAACCGTTTTATGCTCGTGTTTAAACGCAGATTCAAAGCAACACCTGTAGCAATCACTATGTCTTCAGAAGGTGTAGAAGCAACCACATTAAAACCTGCCGTTACTGTTTATCCTGATCCTGCCATAACGGGAGAGAAAATAGTACTGCAATTCAGTAATATGAAAGCAGGCAGATATGAAATAAGCGTAAGCAGCCTGGATGGCAAGGCTTTAAGTGAGAAGTTTATACAGCACAAAGGTGGAAATAACAGCTATGACCTGCAGCTTGATGCACGGTGGGCAACAGGAGACTACGTCATAAAAATTACGGATGAAAAAGGTTATAATTCTTCAACTAAACTTGTGATTGGCAAATAAAGTTTATTATGCCTGCACACTGCAATGCAATACATCCGAAAGTGGAAATGTTACACAGCACACTGCAATGCCATATATCTAAAAGTTGCAGTGCCATACTGCATATTGCAATGCCATACATCTGAAAGTTACAGTGCCATACAGCACACTGCAATGCCATACGTCCGAAAGTTACAGTGCCATACTGCACACTGCAATGCCATACGTCTGAAAATGGAAGTGCCATGTGAACACAGCATTCCCTGTTTTATTGTTATCCCGGCTTATCTGCACATCGCAAATTCCATAAGCATGTTTAAATTATTCCTTAAGCGTTTAGCAAAAAATAATAAGAATTAATTTTCTTTAAATCTATATATTCGCGAACCAACGTATATCCGTACGCTGTCCGTATTCCAAATATCCCATTTAAAGCTAAAAGAATTGTTTCCCTGCGCAGGTGTTGTTAATATCAGCAAAAACTCTGTTGTTTTATAACATGTTTGTGTAAACAATTAATACCTGACAAAGCTAAAATGGTAAAGCATTTTTCTTTTTTGAACCGAAGCTGTGCATGGCTCAAACGCCTGGGCACACTTATTTTATTGCCGCAGAATTGCTTTTTTTTCACGCTTACTTTAAGAAATAGTGTGTTTACGAGATTCACAAAGTTGCCTTTTATACAGTTTCTATTTTTATGTTCTGATGTGTGTAGCCACATGTTCAGCAATTTCCGGGTAAGTCTTATTAACTACAACAATCTGTCTTTGGTAAAATGCCAGGACTTAACCAAATAATTTATATAGATTAAATATCTACAAATGAAAATTTCTACCACCATTACTAACTGCAAAAAAACTGCGCTTGCTTTTTTAGCGGTATTATTTAGTTTGATGATAAGGCCGGGAACGGGCTTTGGTCAAACTACTGTATTTAGCTACACGGGAACTGTACAAACTTATATTGTACCGGCAGGGGTAACCTCTGTTTCTATACAAGCCTGGGGAGCTGGTGGGGCAGGTTCATATTCAGTGGCTGGTTCCGGAGGTTCCGGAGCGTTTATCAAAGGCGCATTGGCAGTAACGCCAGGCCAGGCTCTGACAATACTAGTTGGCGGTGGCGGAAAATTTAGCACTACTGCTGCTTCTACTGGCGGTTACGGCGGCGGCGGTGCCTCTGGAGGTGCTTATGGCGGTTCCGGTGGCGGTCCAAGCGTTGTTTATAGCACTTCTACTCTTTCACAGGCAACAACTTTAGTAATAGTTGGCGGTGGTGGCGGTGGTGGTTATTATTCATATGCAACATATGGTGGCGGTGGCGGTGCAACAACAGGTTCAGCCGGGGGTACTGCTGCTACTGGTTATACAGGTGGTACTGGCGGAACTACGGGAGCAGGTGGCGCAGGAGGTTTGTTTGGCGGTGCTGCAACTGTAAGGTCAAATGCTGGTACTATCTTAGCCGGAGGGGCATCACCTACTGGTTATACTTATGCAGGTGGTGGTGGTGGCGGTGGTTTTTTTGGTGGTGGCAGTGGTTATTCAAGTAATAACGGAACCTATTATTCTTCAGGCGGCGGCGGTGGTGCTTCGTATAGTGTAGCAAGTCTGACAGGCGTAACCAATACTGCCGGTACAATTAACGCTGGAGGTGCCGCTACGCAAGCACCCGGCAGTACAGAAACAGGCTACGTTGCCGGCGTTGGTAATGGCGGAGCAAGTGTAAGTGGTTCATTTGGTAATAATGGCCTGATTATAATAACTTCTGCACAAACTATTACTACTGGTACTATAAATCCTTTAACGTATTGTGCAGGTATATCTGCAGCAGCTGTGTCTGTACCTTTTACCAGCGCAGGTAACTATACAAGTTTTACAGCACAGTTATCTAATGCAGCCGGCAGTTTTGCCGCTCCTGTTAATATAGGCACTGGTACTGTAAGTCCAATCAATGCCACTATTTCTGCGGGAACTGTTGCTGGAACCGGTTACAGGATAAGAGTGATCAGCACTACACCTGCTGTAACAGGTACAGATAACGGGGCAAACATTACTATTAATAATCCTGCGGCACCAACAGCAACAACGCCGCAAACGTTTTGTCAGATTGCTAACCCAACGGTTGCAAACCTTGTTGCAACACCTTTGTCGGGCGGAACTGTACAATGGTATGCTACTGCCGCAGGTGGCACTGCTTTGGCATCAACAACTGCATTAACAAACGGTACAACATATTACGGTTCACAAACTATTAGCAGTTGCGAAGGCAATGCAAGGGTAGCTGTAAGCGTAACAGTAAATAACCCCGCAGCACCAACAGGTACTGCATCACAACCATTTTGCCAGATTAATAATCCTACACTTGCAAGCATTGTAACCAATCCAACTACTGGAATAAAGTGGTATACTGCAGCAACGGGCGGCACACTTCTTCCAAACACAACTGCTTTAGTAAACGGAACAACATATTACGCTTCACAGACTGTCGGCACTTGCGAAAGCGCAACTAGATTAGCTGTTACAGTAACTGTAGGCAACCCGGCAGCACCAACAGGTGCAGCTTCTCAATCGTTTTGCCAGATCAATAATCCAACACTTACCAGCATAGTTGTTACAGGCACAGCCGTACAATGGTATAACGCTGCAACCGGCGGTACACTGCTTGCAAACAGCACCGCTTTGGTAAACGGCACAACTTATTATGCTTCACAAACTGTTTCAGGTTGTGAAAGCGCAACAAGATTAGCGGTTGCTGTAACAGTAGGCAATCCTGCTGCACCAACAGGCACTGCATCACAATCATTTTGTACAATTAATAATCCAACGGTTGCAAATTTAGCAGCAACCGGTACAGCGGTACAATGGTATTCAGCTGCTACCGGTGGAGCAGCTTTGGCATCCACTACAGTTTTGGTAAACGGAACAACTTATTATGCTTCTCAAACTGTTTCAGGCTGTGAAGGCACATCAAGATTAGCAGTAACGGTAACGGTAAGCAATCCTGCACCGCCAACAGGCGCAGCTACACAATCATTTTGCTCAGATGCAAATCCTACTGTTGCTAATTTGGCAGCAACAGGTACTGCAATTCAATGGTATAGCGCCGCAACAGGTGGCACTCCATTAGCAGGTGGTACAGCTCTTGTTGACGGAACTCATTATTATGCATCTCAAACTATAGGAAGTTGCGAAAGTGCAACAAGGTTAGATGTAACAGCTACAATTTACCAGCCACCGGTTATTACAGGTAACCCGGGGCCGGCTTCAACTACTCTTTGTACAAACGGAACCATAAACTATACAGTAACAGCAACAGGCTCTAACCTTACTTACCAGTGGTTATTTAATGGCAGCCCTATTAGCAACGGCGGTGATTTTAGCGGTGCTACTACTGCTACGCTGAGTATAACCGGTGCCGACCCTACTGATGGCGGTAATTATTCAGTTATAGTATCCGGTTCATCACCGTGTACATCAGTAACTTCTACTCCGGTTTCTTTAACAGTAGATCAGAACATTGGTTTTAGTCCGCAGCCTGCCCCAAGTACAACGCTTTGCATGGGACAAACCTTTACAATTTCAACCACTGTTAGTGGAACCGTTACAATTTCTCAGTGGTATAAGAACGGTGCTCCTTATACAGCTGTACCTGGCAGTGTTTCAGGTAATGTCTATACACTTAGTATACCTGGAATTACGGTTGCAGACGCTGGTTCATATAAATTATTTGTAGATGATGGCACAGGTTCAGGTTGTCCATCAGCTTTTTCAGGTATTGCAGTATTAAATGTTAATACCAGCACTACCACCACTGATCCGTTAGCATCTCAAACAGTTTGTCAGAATGCTGCTTCAACAAATTTATCTGTTACAGCATCAGGCACGGGTCCTTTCACCTATCAATGGTTTAGCAATGCAGCAAACAATAATACAACCGGTACAATAATTACAGGTGCAATTACTTCTACCTATACACCACCAACCACTACAGCAGCAACAACTTATTATTACGTTGTTGTAACAGGTACATGTAACAGTGTTACATCAGCAACAGCAATGGTTACAGTAACTCCGATAGCATCAATAGCTGCTAAAACAGCAACTACCTGCAGTACAACCGGCTTTACAGTAACACCATTAAACGGAACTGACATTGTTCCGGCAGGTACAACATACAGCTGGGGTGCACCAACAGTAACAGGTGGTTTAACAGGTGGAGCAGCCGGAACCAATGCAACAAGCATAACCGGAACGCTAACCAATCCAACCAATACAAATCAAACAGCAACTTATACAGTAACACCAACATCAGGAAGCTGCCCGGGAGCAACATTCACTGTAACAGTAACTGTAAATCCAAAACCATCAGTTACCGCACAAACAGCAACTACCTGCAGTGCAACCGGCTTTACAGTAACACCAGCTAACGGAGGCGGAAACATTATTCCGACAGGAACAACTTATAGCTGGAGTGCACCAGCAGTAACCGGCGGTTTAACCGGCGGAGCAGCGGGAACCAATGCGGCAAACATCAGCGGCGCACTCACTAATCCAACGAATACAGCCCAAACAGCAACTTATACAGTAACGCCAGCGTCAGGCACATGTACAGGATCAACGTTTACGGTAACAGTAACTGTAAATCCTCAACCGGCTATAGCGAACAAAACTGCAACAGCCTGTAGTGCAACCGGCTTTACAGTAACACCAGTAAACGGAGCGGACATTGTTCCAGCAGGAACAACATATAGCTGGAGCGCACCAACTGTAACGGGCGGGGTAACCGGCGGAGCTGCGGGAACGAATGCAGCAAGCATAACAGGAACATTAAACAATCCAACCAATACAGCACAAACAGCAACTTATACAGTAACGCCAACATCAGGCACCTGTGCAGGATCAACATTTAATGTTACAGTAACTGTAAATCCAAAAGCCACTATTGCTGCAAAAACACAGACTATTTGCAGCGGGGGCAGCTTTACGGTAACACCTGCAAACGGAACAGATATTGTTCCGGCAGGCACAACATACAGCTGGAGCGCACCGGCTGTAACCGGCGGCATAACAGGCGGAGCAGCAGGTGTAAATGCCACAAGTATAACTGGTACACTTAACAATCCAACCAATACAACACAGACAGCTACCTATACTGTAACACCTTCATCAGGCACATGTACAGGAGCAACATTTACAGTAACAGTAACTGTAAGCCCTCAGCCAGCCATAGCGAACAAAACAGCAACAACCTGCAGTGCAACCGGCTTTACAGTAACACCTGTAAACGGAGCTGACGTGGTTCCGGCAGGCACAACATATAGCTGGAGCATACCAACTGTAACCGGCGGTTTAACAGGCGGAGCAGCTGGTACAAATGCCACAAGCATAACCGGAACATTAACTAATCCAACCAATACAGCTCAAACAGCAACTTATACAGTAACACCTGCATCCGGAACTTGCACCGGCTCAACATTTACAGTAATTGTAACAGTTAATCCTAAAGCATCAATAACTGCTAAAACAGCAACTACCTGCGGCAGCACCGGATTTAGTGTAACGCCTGTAGATGGCAGTGGCGGGGATATAATTCCTGCAGGCACAACGTACAGCTGGAGTGCACCAGCAGTAACCGGCGGGTTAACCGGTGGAGCTTCCGGCACTAATGCAACAAGTATAACAGGAACACTTGCCAATCCAACGAATACAGCACAAACAGCAACTTATACAGTAACACCAACATCAGGAACATGTGCAGGAGCAACATTTACAGTAATTGTAACGGTGAATCCAAAGCCATCTGTTACGGCCCAAACGACTGCAACCTGCAGTGGAACAGCATTTAGTGTAACACCCACAAACGGAGGCGGAAACATTGTTCCGGCAGGAACAACATATAGCTGGAGCGCACCAACTGTAACGGGCGGGGTAACCGGCGGAGCAGCGGGAACGAATGCAGCAAGCATAACAGGAACATTAAACAATCCAACCAATACAACACAGACAGCAACTTATACGGTAACGCCAACATCAGGTACATGTACAGGTTCAACATTTACTGTAACAGTAACAGTTGCCGGAATAATAAATTATGGAATTGTAACCGCAGGTAATGAAGCTCAGTGCACACCTGCCAACCCATCTACAATAAATTTTTCAACTGCACCGGCTGGTGGTAATGGCACCTTTACGTACCAATGGTATTACCAGGATGGGCTTGTTAATTGCCCAACCGGAACAAGTACGGCAGGATGGACAGTAATCACAGGGGCAACAGGAAACAGTTATAACCCACCTGCAGGTTTAACAAATTCAAGAACGTATGCTGTAGTTGTAACACCAGGAGCTTGTGGTGTGGCAACCTGGGCTAGTAACTGCAGGCAGGTAACAGTTAATCCTTTGCCTACAGCTGGCGCTATCACAGGAACTAAAAATACAGTTTGTATTGGTAGCCAAATAACTTTAAACTCAAATGCGTCAGGCCCGGCACCTCTCAGCTATAGCTGGTCATCTTCAAATACAGGTGTTGGCACTGTTACAAATGCGGGCGTAGTTACAGGTATTGGTACAGGCACAACAAATATTACTTATACAGTTACTGATGGAAACGGCTGCTCATCTACTTCAACTAATTACCAGGTAACGGTTACAAGACCTACCGCCGGAGCTATAACACAGGCATCAGGACTTACAAGTGTTTGTGTAAACAGTACTTTGCAATTAACGTCAAATGCAACAGGTACAGGAACACTAACATATACCTGGTCATCATCAAACACAGCTATAGCAACAGTGTCAAATACAGGACTTGTAACAGGCGTTGCTGCTGGTTCTGCAAATATTACTTATACTGTAACTGATGGAAATGGCTGCTCACGCACATCACCAGCTTATGCCGTTACTGTTTTAGCAGTACCATCAGGAACATTAACAGCAACAGAAAATTCAGGCACAAATGCCAATGATAATATTATTTGCGCAGGAGATGCGGTTACTTTTACCGCACCTTCAGGTTATGGTTCTTATGTATTTAAGGTAAATGGTACAATTGTCCAGGGACCAAACACAGATAATACCTACAGTACCACTACATTAATAACTGGTCAAACAGTAACCGTTGATATTGCCAATGCCAATAACTGCGGTGCTACATTTACGGCGCCTGCTATTACTGTAAATCCTTTACCTGCAGCAACACTTACAGTAACAGAATCTTCGGGTGCAACCAACGACAATACAATTTGTCCAAATGCACCTGTTACACTTACTGGCGGAGCAGGTGGTACATCATATAGTTTTCTTATTAACGGTACTGCAGTATCAACGGGTGCTTCAAACACATTTACAACAACCAGCATAGCAAGTACATCAACGGTTGCAGTTACGGTAACTAATGCAAACGGTTGCCAGGCAACTTCTGCAAATCAAACCATTACGGTAGTTTCTGTTCCGGCAGGTACACTTGCGGTTAGCCCAAGTAATAGTTTTTGCACAGGTACAAGTGTAACTTTTACCGCTACAGCAACTGCTCCAACAACTGGATATACTTATAACTTTAAAGTAAATGGTGTATCAAAACAAAATAACGTTGCTAATACTTATACCACCAATACTTTAACCAACGGGCAGGTTGTTACTGTTGATGTAATTAACAGCAACGGCTGTACTACCACATTTAATCCTATTTCTGTTACGGTAAATCCGCTGCCAACCGGTACGCTTACAGCAACGGAAAATTCCGGTGCGCAAAATGATAATACCATTTGTGCAGGTTCACCTGTAACATTTACAGCAACCTCCGGGTATAGCAATTATGCTTTTTATCTTAAAGGAACAGGTACAGCATTGTACAATGGACCTTCAAACGTTTACACCACTTCAACTTTAGTAAACAACGATTATCTTACTGTTGTAGTTACAAGCGGAAGTAGCTGTACCGCCACATTTACATCTTCAACAATTACAGTTGTTGCATCCCCAACAGGTACATTAACACCTTCAATGAACCCGATATGTGCCGGAAGTAGTGAAACATTTACTGCAACAGCGGGATATACAAATTATAATTTCCAGGTTAACGGCACTACGGTTCAGAACGGAAGTTCAAACACTTACAACACCACCACACTTGCACCCGGTGATGCAGTTACTGTAGATGTTACAGGCAGCAATGGATGTACATCTACTTTTACCGCGACTGTTACCATTAATCCAATGCCAACAGGCACACTTGCAATTGCTGAAAATTCAGGTACAGCAAATGATGGAACAATATGTACAGGAACATCAGTAACCTTTACAGCACCAAACGGCTTTACCAATTATAACTTTCTTTTAAACGGTTCTTCTGTTCAAAGCGGGGCATCAATAACGTATACAACAACAACATTAGCAGATAATGATAAAGTAACCGTAGCCGTAACCGGTGCCGGCGGTTGTATAGGTCTATTAAATCAATACACCATTACGGTAAATCCATTACCGGCGGTTGCACCAATAACCACAACCGCACCATCTTTTGATGTATGTGTTGGAAGTACGATAACACTTCAGGATGCAACCAATACAGGCGGCACATTTACATGGATTAGTGAAAATACAGGCATTGCCACAGTAAATGTTACCACAGGTGTTGTAACCGGCGTTACGGCAGGTGCAGCCATTGTTGACTATACTTTTACTAATGCAAATGGCTGCAGTACAACAGTAACTGCAACAGTTACAGTACATGCTTTACCTGTAGTACAGCCGATTACGGGTAACTTTAATATTTGCACAGGTACAAATTCCCAATTAAACGATGTTATTACAGGAGGCACATGGAGCAGTAACAACACAGGTGTTGCTACAGTTGATAATACCGGGTTGGTTCACGGTGCAGCACCAGGAACAGCCACAATAAGTTATGCTGTAACTGATATTTACGGATGTACGACAACGGTTACAGCGGATGTTACAGTAAGCGATTTTCCTACGGTAGCCCCGATAACAACTACATCACCTTCATCTTTCAATGTTTGTCTTAGCAGCATGCTTCAGCTGAATGATGCAACTACGGGTGGTACGTGGTCAATAGTAAACGTTACAGGTACAGCAACCATTACTGCAAGTGGCCTTGTTACAGGAACAGCAGCAGGAACAGTAACTGCATATTATTCAATAAATTCAAGTTGTGGTTTACCTGCATTTGCCATGCAGAATATTAATGTAAATACACCACCATCTGCAGGTATTTCTTATACAGGAAATCCATTCTGTACAAGTTCTGGTACTGTCTCAGTTACTCAAACTGGTACAACAGGCGGAACATATTCTTCAACAAGCGGGTTAACAATAAATACTTCTAATGGTGATATTACGCCTGCAACAAGCACAGCGGGAACTTATACTGTAACCTATACAATACCTGCAACAGCAACAGGAGGCTGTGGCGTTTATACAACTACAACATCTGTCATAATAACCCAGGCACCTTCAGCAATAATTTCATATGCTGGTTCACCTTATTGTTCAAGTGGCGGAACAGCTAGTGTGACAAGAACCGGTACCGCTGGCGGAACTTATACCAAAAGTACAGGGGCAGGTAGTTTATCAATAAATTCAGCTACAGGTGATATCACTTTAGGGACAAGTACACCCGGCACTTACACGGTAACTTATACTGTAGCTGCATCGGGCGGTTGTGCCGCATTCAGTACAACGGCTTCAGTAACTATAACTGCTGCACCAGCTGCAACTATAAGTTATACAGGAAATCCTTTCTGTAAAACTTCAGGAACTGTAAATCCAACGCTTACAGGAACTACGGGCGGAACTTATAATTCTACTGCCGGTTTAACAATAAATTCAACTGGCACGATTACACCGGCAACAAGTACTGCCGGAACATATACTGTAACTTATACAGTTGCCGCATCGGGCGGTTGCTCAGTATATAATGCAACAACATTAGTAACTATAACTGCAGCACCTACAGCAGTGGCTGGTACTGCCGTTGTAACATGTTCTAATAATCCGCCGGTAAATATAACTGCCGGTTCAAGCGCGACAAATTATAGTACCATTTTGTGGTCATCAAGCGGAACAGGAACTTTTGTCAATGCAAACTCTTTAACTACTGCAACCTATACTCCAAGCGCGGCAGATATTTCAGCAGGCAGCGTTACATTAACCTTAACAGCAAATGGTAATGCAGGTTGTACAGCAGCGGCCACTTCAACCAAAACACTAACTATAAGTGCTCCTCCTGCAGCATTTGTTCTTACTCCTTCGGGCACTATAAATGTTTGCCAGGGAAATGTTCAGCCATTAATTGCAACAGCAAATAATTCGAGCACTGGGTCAACAACAATTTCGTCAGGCAATATTAACTTAGCTATTCCTGATGCAACGCTCTTTGGACTCATACCCGGAAGCGTAACTAATAATCTTGCTGTTTCTACAATTCCTGCAGGGGCAGTAATTAACAGTATGAGTGTAAACTTTAATATTACTCATACTTATGACGGCGATCTCGTATTGAATCTAAAAGCAGCTAATGGTAAAGTTTTAAATTTAGTAGATAGAAAAGGTAAATCCGGTGATAACTTTACAAATACAATTGTTAGTAGCACCGGCACTAATCCATTCTTAAATAATGCATCAAACGCTCCGTTCACAGGAATATTTGTAGCTGATGGAGATAATGGAGTCGGTACACCAAATTCAGGCAATACTGTTTTTTCTGATTTATTTAGTACACCAAACGGAACATGGACATTTGGGGCAGAAGATGATGCCGTAGGCGATGTCGGAACAATATTGAATTGGTCAATAACCTTTAACTATACTGTACCGAATGCTCCGTTATCAGTAACATGGTCTCCGGTAACAGATCTATTTACAGATGCAAGTGCTACAACCACTTATACCGGTACTCCTCTTTCTACTATTTATGCAAAACCGTCATCACCAGGCACTAAAGTGTATTCAGCAACTGTTAGTAATGCTGCTGGTTGCAGTACCTCGCAAAATGTTACTTTAAATGTCGGATCAATACCTGTTGTAACTGTTGTAGCTGATTATTGCGCTGTGGCCGGTAAAGTAAAATTAACAGCGACCTCAACTCCTGCCGCTACGAGTTACTTGTGGAATACCGGGGAAACTACACAAACCATATTGGTTGATGTATCAGGTATTTACAGTGTTACAGTATATGCCGCCGGCTCAACCTGTCCCGGAAAAGGCACTATTAATGTTGCAAATGAACTGGTAACTAATGGGAACTTTGAGTTGGGAAATGTTGGATTTACGTCATCATACCCCTACCGCACAGGTGCAGGTAGTTTAAATAACCCACCCGGTTACGCAGTTGATACAGCAGCAAATTATTATGGCCCTAGCTTTTTATGGGGTAAAGATCATACGACAACTCATGGAAAATTTATGATGGTAAATGGTACGGCTGGTGCAAATTACCAGATATGGCAGGAAACGTTCAACGTTCTTCCAAATACCGCTTATTACTTCTCTGCATGGGGTCTTGAATTAGATGATTTACCAGGGCCTCCTACTCCCGCTAATGCTCAATTGCAATTTAATATAAACGGCACCCAGGTTGGAACCCTTGGTAACCTGCCAAGACCAGCAAATAACCTTACATCAGATACAGCTAATCACCAATGGGTAAGATTTTATGGTACGTGGACATCTGGTCCAACAACCACGAGTGTGATCGTTTCCATTACCGATTTACAGGGAGCAGTTTATGGTAATAACTTTGGTCTTGATGATATATCTTTCAGTACACTTTCAACATTTGTTGATTTACAATCAGCACCTGGTACTGATGCACAGACGATATGTGCAAATAATGCTATTCAAAATATTGTATATTCAGCAGGCAGCAGTGCATCTGCACCTACAGTTACACCGTTACCTTCTGGTGTGACATCTTCATGGAATGGCGTTTATTTAACTATCAGCGGTACACCAACTGTTGCCGGTAATTATTCTTACACTATTACTACTACAGGTAGCTGCCAGCCGGCTTCTGCAAGCGGTACAATTACTGTACAGGCGCAAAAGATTGCATTAAGCTCAGGCAGCAGTTCACCATCCCTTTGCGCAAATGTGCCAATGGCAAACATTGTGTTTACACTGAGTGGTACCGCTACGGGCGCCACTACAACAGGCTTGCCTGCAGGTGTAACAGGAACTTTGTCAGGAACAGGCCCTACTTATACCTATACTATCAGTGGTACTCCTACAGCAGCAGCCGGTAGTTACCCTTATACAATCACTACTTTAGGCACATGTTCTCCGGTTACATTTAACGGAACAATTACCATTACTTCACAGACGATTACGCTTAATTCAGCTAATAATACGCAAACAGTTTGTATTAATTCACCAATAGCAAACATTCAGTATACAATTGGAGGTACAGGAACTAATGCCTCTGTAGTTGGCCTGCCAACAGGTGTTACAGGAAGTTATAATAGTGGTTTGTTTGTTATCAGCGGCTCACCTACACAGTCAGGTACATTTAATTATACGGTTACTACATCAGGTACATCATGTGCAGTTGCTACTGTCACAGGCACAATTATGGTAACACCTGGTGCAAGCTTTACTCTTACTTCAGGTGTAGCAACAAACCCTCAAACAGTTTGTAAAGGCTCAGCTATTAACAATGTTACTTTTTCAGTCAGCAATGCTACTGGTGCATCTGCAACAGGGTTGCCTGCTGGTGTTACGGGAGCTTACACTGGTGGAGTATTTACAATCAGTGGCGCACCAACAGCCGTTGCTGGAGTTTACAACTATACAATAACATCTAGTGGTGGTTGTGCTGTAGGTACAACAACCGGCAGTATAACTATTCAGGCACAAACAATCAGCCTTACTTCAGGTACAGCTTCACCGTCTGTTTGTGCAAACACACCAATTATGAATATTGTGTATACAATTGGTGGTACAGCAACAGGTGCAATGGTTACAGGCTTGCCTGCAGGTGTAACAGGAGTGCTTTCAGGTAATACATTTACAATTGGAGGTACGCCTACCGCAGCACCGGGAGCATATGCTTATACTGTAACTACTTCCGGAACCTGCACAGTTGTAACTGCTACCGGTACAATTACAATTCAGGCTGCTGCCACCGGTGGAACTATTGCTTCTGTTTCAATTTGCAGTGGCAGCAGCGGTACACTTACATTAACAGGACAAATTGGTGCTGTTACACGCTGGGAAGTTTCAACAGATTTCGGAACTACTTGGACACAAATTGCAAATACTACTATTTCCCAGAGCTTTAATAATGTTACAACTACAACTATGTACAGGGTGTTAATAAGCGGCTGCGGAACTGTTTATTCATCAGTTGCCACAGTAGGTGTACATAATCTCTGGACCGGCCGAACAAGCACAGACTGGAATATAACTTCCAACTGGTCTGATAACCTGCTTCCTTCTGCATCTTGCACAACTGTGATGATACCTTCAGGAACACCTAATAAACCCGTGCTTACATCAAATGTAATAGTACCTAACCTTACTATTGCATCCGGTACAAGTGTTGACTTAAATGGAAATTCTTTAGAAATAGACGGGACGTTTACAGGAAGCAGTACCGGTGCTATAAAAACCAATGCTTTATCTGGCCTTGTTATAGGAGGCAATACATCTACATTGTTCTTTGATGCAACTAATAATACATTGAAAACTCTTATTGTAAATAGTAGTGGCAGCGCTACTTTGGGTAATGCTTTAAATATTACGGGCGGAACAGGAGGAACCTTTGGAAGCACATCAGGAGTTGTAACAGTAAATGGTACACTTAATACCGGAGGAAACCTTACATTACAATCCAATCAATATGGTGATGCAGTAGTTGGGCAATCAACGGGAACACCTATTCTATCAGGTAATGTAACGGTAGAGCGCTTTATACCTAAAAAGCGTGCATGGCGGTTTTTGGCAGTACCAACAAACAGTGCTCAAACTATTAAAGCAGCATGGCAGGAAGGTGGACAGAATCCTGATTTGAATTATACAAATCACCAGGATTTTAAACCTGGATATGGTACGCAAATAACTTATGATAATTTAGCAGCACACGGTTTTGATGATAATACAACAACTAACCCATCAATTAAAGTATGGAACGTAAATACTAATGATTGGTCTACAACAATACCATATACTGTTAACCCTATTAGTAATTTTCCGGCTTACTGTTTATTTGTGAGAGGTAGCCGTGATATAGATTTGTCCTTAGCTGTTAGTGCCGGTACGGATAATACAACGCTCAGAACCATTGGAGGTCTCAATTATGGTACTGTAACAAAGACTTATTCTACACAAGTGGGCAACGGGGTTTTAATAGCGAATCCTTATGCCTCACCAATTGATATTCTAAGTATGCTTTCAGGAAACGGGTCAACTTTTTCGCCTCAGCAATTTGCTATCTGGGATCCTAAATATGCCGGAAATTATGGTGATGGTGGTTACCGTTATTATGCAAACGGCTGGGTTGCACCTAACGATCCTGGAGGTTATACGGGAGGTACGTATGCACAAAGCGGACAGGCATTTATGCTGACAGCTCAAACAACTGGCAATGTAAACGTAAACTTTAAAGAAGGTGACAAAGTTGCACCAACAACAGGGGAAGCAGTTGTTTTTGATAAATTAACTTCACAAAATCATCCGGCAATTTATGCAAACCTTATGAGTGGCAACGGTAGCAGTGCAACATTTGTAGACGGTGTAACCGAAGGCTTTGGTAAAGATTTTTCCGCTAAGGTTGACGTAAATGATGCTCAAAAATTTGCCAACTTTGATGAGAACATGGTTCTTTTACGTAATGAAGCTTATCTATCAATTGAACTAAGACCGATACCTGTATTAACAGATACATTCTTCTACAGGTTGTATTTAAGGCAGCAGCCATACACTTTACAAATCTTTGGTAAAGACTTAGCTGACATGCCTGGGCAAGCTTGGCTGGTAGATAAGTATTTGAATACTAAAACATCGGTTAATTTAAATGACACAACACTATACAGCTTTACACCAAATACAGATTTAGGCAGCTATAGGGATAGGTTTATGCTCGTGTTTAAACGTACTTTCAAGGCAACGCCGGTAGCAACCACAATGTCTTTAGGCGGTGCAACTGCATCAACATTGGAAGGTAAAGTAGATGTCTATCCAAATCCTGTTGTAACAGGTGGTAAAGTACTGCTGAAGTTTAACAATATGAAAGCAGGCAATTATGAGATAACCTTAAGCAGCCTGGGAGGTAAGGCGTTAACAAAAAAATCCATACAGCATGAAGGTGGAGATTACAATTACGATCTACTGCTTGATGTACAATGGGCAACGGGAAATTATCTAATTACAATTACCGGTAAAAATGGTTATAGTACAACTACTAAACTTGTGATAGGAAAATAGAATTGAATAAATTGATTTTTAAATAGAAGAGGCTGTCTCAAAAGTCGGGTCAGCCTCTTTTTTATTTACATACTTCCTATTAAATAAATCTTGTTTAAGTAATTAGCCAAGTGTTCATTTAGCTTTTGAACTTCCTCGGTTGATATTTATGTTCAATCTTGTTTACATTATTGCTTTAAAATTATTGATTACATAGTAAGCCGTAACAAGAGATAATGATATTTATAACCAAAACAACGTCTTGTTGTATTTCTATAGAAACAGAATTATCTTATAAGTATTAATAATGAAAACGGATTTCACCCCACAGTATTGGCAATAGGTAAATAGCTTAAACAATAAAAGCAGCAATAATTGAATAGCTGTATTGGCAAAGAAAATAGTATTGTTAATTTACGCTAACCTCAAAATTTATATAGTTAACGAACTATTTTTTATACAGCCGTTTTTACTAAAATAAAACTGATTATTTTCGGTTTCTTATGTAAATAATTTTACATAATCCGTATTCCAAATCCCATTAAAAGACTCACTGTAGCTAAGCACGTTTTTCATTTAAGTTAAACAAAATTATTCACGTGATTATCTGCGTTAAAAAGGTAGTTACAACAAAGCAAGTGTTTACATATAAATAAATTTTATGACAAAAATTTTTACTATTGGTCTATTTAAATCGTTCACCTTCCTATTGCTTATAAATACCTGCTTTTTGCAGATAAATGTAAAGGCACAAACAATAGCTGTTGCATACCATAAAGAACCTGTTGTATATATAAACCTTATGTTGCCTTCCGGCGATAGTACATTGCTTGTTGATGGAACTGCGGCCATGTATGATAACAAATTTTCAAGGGCAGTTGATCAATATGACGCTGATAAACTGAATAATTTTATCGAAAATATCTGCCTGTTGCGTGACGGCGACAATTTAGCTATTGAAGCAAGGCCTCTTCCAAAACAAAATGATACATTGTTCATAAATATGTGGGGTTTACGGCGACCGGTTTATGATCTACAAATAACAATTGAAGGTATTCCTTCTCTGCTTGCTTCAAAAGCATGGCTGATTGATAATTACAAACATACACAGACACCTGTAAATTTCTTTGGTAAAACCTTTTATAGTTTTATGCCAACAACCGATACTAACAGTTATAAAGGCCGGTTCATGTTAGTTTTCTGTAATGAAAAGAAGGATGTTATTTCAGCATCATGTGGAGATGTTAAAGTGTTTCCAAACCCTGTTAGTGGTAATAAGATAAGTCTACAATTCAGCAATATGATTAAAGACAATTATAGTATTACTTTGAGTAGTTTATCAGGCGAAATCCTCTTAAGGAATAATATCTCACATAATGGTGGGAATAACACATACTATATATCTTTAAATTCCGTTCTTGCAAAAGGTTTAAACACTATAAGCATATACGGTTTGAGTGCTAAAAAAACTATACATTTGCCTATCATATTAAATTACTAGCCGACTTATGAAATTGAGGTTTAGATTTCTGCAGCGAATTATTTTTATTTTTTTTCTGACTACAAGTTTACATTTTCAGGGGTCAAGTCAACCCGACCAGGATCAAGATGCAGATCAGGATCAATCCAGCCCTGATGAATCAACTACCAATGGTTTTGGAGATCCGGGTCAGGATCCGGATTTGCCAATAGATTCAAACATATTTATATTAGTTGCGGTGGGGGTTGGTTATGGATTGAAAAAAGTTTATTATTTTAAAAGAAGGACGAATGTTATTAATTGCAATAATTAATTAAATACAGTTCAAACAGATAAAAATTAATCCGGCTTATAATTATAAAACATTAGATAAAACCAAACTGCTTGAAGAAGAAACTATATTTTATTTTCTTTTTTTTAACCACTGTTTTTTTTACTGCAAGAGCACAACTGTATATTAATGCAGGTATTGGAACAATGAATTATGCTGGTGACTTGCAGGAGAAAAAAATAACCATGAGTCAAAGTGTTTATGGTTTTACATTAGGTGGAACTTACCAGTTTGCCCGCAATTTTTCTGCTAATTTAGATCTTACATACGGTAAAATAGGCGCTAAAGATTCAAAGAATGGTCCTAAATATTTTTACCGTAATTTGGATTTTCAATCAAATATTTTTGAGGCAGCTGTTACTGCTGAAGCAGATCTTTTTGATATAAGTAATGCTGCCAGCGAAGATTATAGTAACCCTGACGCAGGTTCTTCAAGAGTCACGCCTTACATTTTTGCCGGTATTGGTTTTTTTAATTTTAACCCATACACACATTACAATGGACAAAAAGTTTTTCTTGCTCCCTTAAAAACAGAAGCTGAAACGCAGCCTTATTCACTTTGGGGTGTATCATTTCCCGTTGGTATTGGCATAAAATACGCTATTTCAGATAATGTGATAATAGCAGCTGAAATGAATTACCGCAAAACAAATACTGACCATATTGATGATGTAAGTGCGGTGCATTTTGTAGATACTACTCAACTGCTTGCTACAAACGGCCAACTTGCTGCATCTTTATCTTATCGGGCAGATGAGATTCAAAATACGAAGTATCCTTTCTACGGTCAGAGGGGTAATCCTAATAAAAAAGATAACTATTATTGCTTTTTATTTAAAGTTATCTTCCGTTTTGGAGAAGGTATACCTCTGTTTAAGTATGGATACGGTAATTAATATTACATCACAGCTTATATTTTACGTTTATTTGTGCGCTAAACAAACTAAATGCATCTAAAAAAACTAATTTTCAGACTGCGTCTATGGTTCCTGTTTTTTTTCTTTTTTGGCTGTTTCAATTCTAACGCACAAGCTCCTGTATTAAGATTAACTAACAATTTTAATCAGCAAAGCGTTCTGTATAACACTGATACATTTGCCCATACTGCATGGAAACCTGTTTTATACACTGACTCAACTTATATAAAATCAAACCGGTCATGGTTACACAGAAAATTTTTTGAAGAGCATTTACTGCAACTTCAACATTCGTCGTTCAATATTTTTGCTGATATCATTGTTGATGAATACATAGGTCCTGGTAAAAGAAGCATACCCACAGGGCCAACTGCAGCGGAATCATCTAAATTTAATATGATGAACACCCGCGGTTATGAAGCCGGTGGTAACATTGGCAATAAATTTTATTTTGAAACGGCTGTGTATGAAAACCAGGGGCGTTTCCCGGGTTATGTTGATAGTTTTATTCGTATTAGAGGTGTGGTTCCTTACCAGAATCAATATAAAAATATTGGGGATGGCAAAGGCTTTGATTTTACTTATTCGTCCGCAAGATTAGTATATACGCCTAACAAATATTTATTGTTTGACCTTGGGTTCAACAACAATTTTATTGGTGATGGTTATCGTTCCTTATTACTTAGTGATTATAACACCGTTTACCCTTATTTTAAAACAGCTGTTACTGCTGGTAATTTCCAATATTCGGTGATGTGGTCACAATATGTTAGCCAGCCCAAAGCTGATATATATGCATTAGGCTATCCACGCAAATGGGGGCAAACTTATTTGTTAGACTGGCACGCAACAAAGCATTTTAATGTATCCTTATTTAATTCAGTTATATCACCAAATGAAACGGCAGATCATAAAAAAGATATAGGTGTTTCATTGGCGAGTCCAATCTTATTTCTTCATGCCAGCAAATCACCATCGGGTATAGAATTAAATAATATTGATGGATTAAATTTAAAATACCTGGTTACACCATCTGTAAATATTTATGCTCAGGTCATGCTTGATAACTGGGGTTCAGCAGGCTGGGAAAAAAGATATGGCTGGCAGGCAGGCATTCGTGTAAGTGATTTACTAAAAGTTGAGCATCTTAATATACAAGCAGAATTCAACACTGTAAGACCTTACTCTTATGCAAGTGACAGCATAGTAACTGTTTACTCGCATAACAATGAGCCACTGGCGCATCCTTTGGGTTCAAATTTTAAGGAAGGTATTTTTATAGCTGACTATACATACAAAAGCTGGTGGTTTAGAGTAGAAGCTTTTATAGCACACTATGGTGCTGATTCGTCTGTAAATGTTGATTATGGCAGAAATATATTCAGGTCACTTGATTTGCATACGTTGCAAAATGATGTGAGCACTGGTGATGGTCTTAATACAAAAATATATTACGGTGATTTAAGAATAGCTTACGTACTTAATAAAAAATCAAATTTAAGAATAGAAGCAGGCGGAGTTTACCGTAAAGAATCAAATGCCTTTAAAAACTTTACCGATATATATGCATACATTGGTGTGCGCATGAGTTTCAGAAAACTTATTTATGATTTCTAAATAATAATAATTGAAACAGATTATTAAAATATTTTTTTTCTTAATTGCTATTATAACCTGTGATAATTTATATGCACAACAAATACCGTTAAATCAATCAGTGCAAAACAGGCTTAATGAACTAATGTTTGAAGCAGACTCTTTTGTGTTCAGCAGCTTCAGAAGCATGAACTGGATTGAATTACAGCAAACCGGTGCATTCAATAAATCATCAATTCAAGACAGCGTTTTTGGTTTAAATACAGGCTTAAAAAGCGATATAAAAAACACCAATCTTATAAGAACATCAGATGGTAAAAACGTTTTTACAATCGATCCATATATTGAAGCAGGCATTTATAAATCAAACAGAAAAGATAATGTATTAACCGGCTTTGCAGGTGGTGTAAGATTGCAAGGAGTATTCAACAATAAATTTTCATTTAATGTTTCGGTAATAACAAATTTCAATCAATATCCTGCCTATATTGATAGCGTTATCTTTGAAAGATACGATCATTATAACCCATCTTCTAACAAATACATTATACCTGGTTCTAATGCAGGCGCACTAAAGAATAACAACCGCTTTAGTAATACAAATTTTGATTTCAATCTTACATACACACCAAATAAATATTTTTTGGTTTCTGCCGGTTATGGCAAACAATTTTTGGGCGATGGTTACAGAAGTCTGTTACTATCGGATAACGCAAATAATTATCCATATGTAAGACTGCAGGCAAGAATATGGAAACTTACTTATAATGTTTTGTACAACCATTATACGAATAATTTTTGGGATGAAACAGATGGCAAGCCCCAACCAAAATACAGCACCATACATTACTTAGGGTTTTCTACAAAAAAGTTCCAGGTAGGTTTGTTTGATGAAGTTACATGGCTTGGAAAAGATACTAACTTTAACCGTGGCTTTGATGTGCAGTATTTAAATCCTTTAATTTTTATACGTCCGCTGGAGTTTACTATTGGTTCGCCTGACAACGCAATGATTGGTTTCAATCTAAAATATAAAATTTATAAAAAAGGATTTATTTACGGGCAGCTTGCATTGGATGATCTTAATTTAAAAGAAGCATTTGATAATAAAAAACTGAGTTATGGCGATAAATATGCTTTGCAATTAGGCATCTGGAATAAAGACATTTTCAACGTAAAAGGATTGTCGTACCGGTTTGAATGGAATGGTGTGCGGCCTTATGTTTATGGTCATGGTGTTGGCGGACAGATTGGTTTAAATTATACACACTATTATCAATCCTCAACAGACCCTTTCGGCGCAAACTATCATGAGTTTATTTCTTTGTTTAATTATGATAAAAACCGTTGGTATGCATCACTTGAAAATCTTTATACTATTCGCGGTGAAAATCCAGGCTTATATTATAATAATGGTGAAGACCTGTATGGTGGAGAAACCGGTGTGCCAAGGTTAGGCAGCACAACGTTACAAGGTATTCATACAAAATATTCATTTAATCAGCTTACAGCAGGTTATCTTTTAAATCCTGCAAACAGGTTAAGCCTGGAAATAAATGTTGCTTACAGAAGCCGTAATTCAACCGTTGTAGATCAGTCTGAATGGTTATTTGGCATAGGTATAAAAACAAACCTTTATAATTTTTATCACGATTTTTAAAGCTTGTCAAAGCTGCTATATACATGCGTTTTAATTTCCATTACACAAAGCAAAAAGTGTTGCAGGCATTGCGCTATCATTTTATTGCGCAGAAAGAAATACGCATCATGTTTATTGTAATCATACTGTTTGATATTATTGCCGGCGCACTATATTTTTCAGGTAAAATAAGACCTGAACCATTCTTAACAGGTGCATTTATCTGGTTTATATTCATTCTTTCGTTCTGGTTTTTTATGCCACTAGCAGTGTATAAAAAATCTGCAACATTCAAAGAGAGATTTACCATTGCTTTTCAACAAGGTTATGTATCGTTGGAAAGCGATCAGGGCAGAGTTGAATGGGAGTGGAGCCGGTTTATAAAATATTTTGAAAGCCCAAACTTCTTTCATCTATACTTTTCTCAAAAAGCATTTTTTCTTGTTCCAAAAGATGATTTGACTAAAGACAATCAGCATGAGCTCAGGAAAATATTAAACAGTCATATTAAGCAGGGATAATTTATAAGTCTTTTTCCATAATAAAGTGCGGAATGGTTACTTCTTCAAACTCATCACTTGCTTTTTTATATCCAGATTTTTCATAAAAGCCAGTTGCAGATTTGCGTGCATGCATTATTATTTTTTTATATCCCCTGTCTCTTGCAATATTTTCTGCAAATTGCATAAGCACTTTACCAATTCCTTTACCCTGTAAGCCAGAGATTACTGCCATCTGTCTTAAACGCACAGTATCCAGCGCCACTTTAGTAAGCAGGCAGCAACCCTCCAATTTTTCATCTTCAAAACAACCCAACAAAATATCGTCCTTTTCTTTTTCCAGTTCACTTTCATTAAATAACAAACCAAGTGGTTTTCTTAAAAGCAGGTTGCGCAAATTAACCATCTGCGCATATTCAGGTGTGCCGTAATCAATTAATCTTAATGCCATAAATGATTAGCAGAATTTTAAGCAGGTAATTTACAAATAATATAAATTTATTACCAGCTTTAATAAAAGCGTCGAAATATGTGAAAACAAAAATCATGGAAAAAATTTGTTTTTAAGTAAAAATTCTATTTTTGCGCCTACAAAAAATTATAAAATGTCAGACATTGCTACTCGCGTTAAAAAGATTATAGTTGATAAGTTAGGTGTTGAAGAAGCCGAAGTAACTAATGAAGCTTCATTTACAAATGATCTTGGAGCAGACTCTCTGGATACAGTTGAGCTAATCATGGAATTTGAAAAGGAATTTAATATTTCAATTCCTGATGAGCAGGCAGAAACCATCACTACAGTAGGGCAGGCTGTAACGTATCTTGAAGAGCACGCTAAATAGTTGATAGTATCACATTTTTTGCAGAATCCGCCTGTAATAAATATTACAGGCGGATTTTTCACATAGCACCAACTCATTATGAAGTATGACAGGGTAGTTATAACAGGCATGGGAGCGCTGACACCACTTGGCAATAGTGTGTCTGATTACTGGCAAAACCTGGTTAATGGTAAATCAGGTTGTGATTATATTACCAAGTTTGATGCGTCAAAGTTTAAAACACGCTTTGCCTGCGAAATAAAAAACTTTAATCCTTCTTTATACTTTGACAGGAAAGAAATAAACAGGTTAGACCCTTACGCACAGCTTGCCATAGCATCTTCTGATGAAGCGATGAATGATGCAGGACTTGTAAAAGATAATTATGATCCTGATAGAATTGGCGTTATCGTGGGCAGCGGAATTGGCGGCTTTACAACTTTTCAGGAAGAATTAATTAACTACGGTTTAAATAACCGTACACCAAAATTTTCTCCGTTTTTTATTCCGAAAATAATTTGCGATATGGGTGCCGGCCTGATTTCTATGCGCTATAATTTACGAGGGCCAAACTTTGCTGTGGTGAGTGCTTGTGCAACCAGTAATAATGCACTTATAGAAGCCTTATATCATTTAAGATTAAATAAAGCTGACGCATTTTTATGCGGCGGAACTGAAATGGGCATTTGTGAGGCAGCTGTTGCCGGCTTTAGTTCTATGAAAGCATTAAGTGAGCGTAATGATGACCCTGCTACTGCAAGCTGCCCTTATGATAAAAACAGGGATGGTTTTGTAATTGGTGAAGCTTCCGGTATATTAATATTGGAAAGACTTGAACATGCATTAAAAAGAGGTGCGAAAATTTACTGCGAACTCGCCGGTGCAGGTGCAAGTGGTGATGCCTATCACATGACGGCACCGCATCCTGAAGGGCTTGGTGCAAAAAAATCAATGAGGTCTGCTATTGAAGATGCATGTATGCAGCCGGGTGATATTGATTACATTAACACGCACGGTACATCAACATCATTAGGTGATGTTGCTGAAGTAAAAGCTATAAAAGATGTATTTGGTGATGATGTTTACAATTTGAATATCAGTTCAACAAAATCAATGACCGGTCATTGCCTTGGTGCTGCCGGCGCTATTGAAGCAATTGCCTGTATTAAAAGTATAACAGATGACGTTGTACCGCCAACCATCAATCATACAACAGATGATCCGGAGCTTGATAAACGTATAAATTTTACTTTCAATGTTGCTCAAAAAAGAAAGGTAAGAGCAGCATTAAGTAATAGTTTTGGTTTTGGTGGCCATAACTCAACAGTAATTTTTAAAGAATACATAGCCTGAAAAATTTTTTAAGCCGATTTATCAAATCAAAGCAAGCCATTCATTTTGAAACACAACTTCAAAATGTAATTGGAGTAAAGCCTAGCAGGTATTCTTTGTATTATACTGCGTTAAGCCATCGTTCAGTAAAAGAAGGAGCTGCAGAAAATAATGAAAGGCTGGAATATCTTGGCGACGCAGTGTTGAGCGCTATTGTAGCTGATTATCTTTTTAAACGTTATCCATATAAAGGCGAAGGTTTTTTAACTGAAATGAGAAGCAAAATGGTAAACCGCCAGCAGTTGAATGATGTTGCCTTAAAGATGGGATTAAAAAAAATTACCTTATATAATAAGTTCGATAATTTTCTTAAGGGCAGTCAGATTTTTGGTAATACGCTTGAGGCACTTGTTGGCGCGGTTTATCTTGATAAAGGTTATTTACGTACCAAGCAATGGGTTTTGCAAAGAATAATAATACCACATTTATTTGTTGATGATCTTGAACAAATTGATATAAATCTTAAGAACCGTTTAATTGGCTGGGCAAGCAAAAACGGAAAGTTGCTTGAATTTGAAACATTAAATGAAAAGCTTGAAGGCACCCGCAGAATTTTTACTATTGCTGTAAAAATTGATGGAATGATTTTATCTGAAGGTAAAGGGTTTAATAAAAAAGATGCCAGCCAGGTTGCTGCTCAAGTAGCTATTGAAAAATTAGGATTATAAATTACTTTATTGTCTGGCATAGTTCAATCAAAACACCATTAGCAGTTTTAGGATTAATGAAGCATATTAATTTATTGTCTGCACCTTTTTGCGGTTTATCAGTAAGTATTATAAAACCTTCCTGTTTTAAGCGTTTCATTTGAGCATGTATATCTTCAACTTCAAATGCAATATGATGCAAGCCTTCGCCTTTGGTTTCTATAAATTTTTGTATGATATTATCAGGTGAACTGCCTTGTAACAATTCAATTTTTGTTTCACCTGTTTTAAAAAATGCAGTAGTTACATTTTGATTTTCCACTACTTCTGTTTTATAAGGTTCAACGTTTAATAATTTTTCAAATAATGATACTGAAGAAGATAAATCTTTAACAGCAATTCCTATATGTTCAACATGTGTCATGTTTATGATTGCTTGTAAGTTGTTTTACAAACATACACAATGAAGCAGATGTTAAATGCAATACCGCATAGCTTGCGCTGATTATCATACCAAAGAATGATTTAATTTTGTATTCACAAACTTTGAATAATTATGGAAACTTTAATAACCGAAAATATAACCGCATCAGAAAAAGCCCAACTTAAGATTAAAGAATTGATAAGCCAGGCAGGAATAAATACAGATTATTTTTTAAGAGTTTCTGTTGTGGGTGGCGGTTGTTCCGGCTTAAGCTACAAACTTGATTTTGATAACGAACTAAAACCTGCAGACCAGGTTTTTGAAACAGGTGATGTAAAGCTTGTAACTGATATTAAAAGCATGCTTTACCTTATAAATACAGAACTTGATTATTCTGATGGCCTGAATGGAAAAGGATTTGTATTTAGAAATCCTAATGCTTCACGTACATGTGGTTGCGGTGAAAGTTTTGCTGTATAATAATTACAACTGTCTTGAATCCATCTATATAATACTACTTTAATAATATTTAAACTTCTAAGCAGCATAGATATAATTGAATTTGTCATAACCAATAGTTAAGGCTTATTTAAAAAAAGTTAAAAAAATGTGTATATATAACATAACACGTTTATATTTACACTTTATTGCTTGTTTCTAATCATTATTTGCTTAAATTAATTTTAAAAACTGCTCGTATTATGAATTCAAATCGTTTTTTGAAAGCTCTTGTTTTGTGTCCTTTACTGCTACTAATTGCAGTAATTTCCCACGCACAAACCAAAACTATCAGTGGGAAAATTTTAGATGAGAAAGGAAACCCGGTTGTTGGAGCTTCAGTAGTTCCTAAAGGTGGTAAAGGTGGCACAACTACTGATGCAACAGGGCATTATAATTTAATTGCACCTGCTGCAACAACAACAGTAGTTGTAAGTTATGTAGGTTATGCTTCACAGAACGTTGACGTAACATCTTCATCTGATGTAAGTGTTAGCTTGACGCCGGATAATTCAAATTTAACTGACGTTGTAGTTATTGGTTATGGTACTGCGCGAAAACAAGATGTAACAGGTTCTGTTGTTTCTTTAAAAGCCAAAAATTTTAATCAGGGTGTAATCAGTGCTCCTGATCAGTTATTGCAAAACAAAATTCCAGGTGTAGAAGTTACAAATAACAATGGCATGCCAGGAAGTGCTACAACTATTAAGATACGGGGAAATAATTCTATTCGCGCTGTTAATAACCCTCTTTATGTAATTGATGGAGTGCCTTTAGACGGAAGAACTGCAAGGCCAAGTGTTAACTTAGGCACTGGAGGTTTTGGTACTACACCGGATGATAACCCTTTATTATATATCAATCCGTATGACATTGCACAGATTGATGTTTTAAAAGATGCTTCTGCCGCTGCTATTTATGGTTCAAGAGGTGCTAACGGAGTAATTGTGATAACTACTAAAAAGTCAACGACGCAGGGAACAAAATTAGAATTTGGATCCCAATTTGGTTTTAATGCCGGCTATTTAAAGAAATTTGATGTGCTTGATGCAGGTCAATTTAGAAGCGCATTACATAAATACTCTTTAGATACACTTACAAATAGCCTAGACCATGGTGGTTCTGAAAATGCATTAAAAGAAATTACGCAAAGCACCCTATCACAAACATATAGTCTGGGTTTGAGTGGTGGAACTGATGATGCGCATTATAGGGCTTCTTTTTTAGGTTCAGGAGTAAATGGATTTATAAAAAATTCTGAACTTGATAAATACATTGGATCGTTTTCAGGTTCTTACAAATTTCTCGATAAAAGGCTAAGTATTGATTTTAGCATGATAGCTGGTCACATAACTGAAAACACGCCACTAGTTTCAAATACAGCCGGCTCACAAGGTAATTTAGTAAGTGCGGCGTTACAATGGAATCCAACAACACCATTTACAGATGCTAATGGTCAATATATATTCCCAACCAACGGTTCAGGCAATCCGCTTGCTTTTTTACAAGGTTATAATGATATTGCTAATACTAATGCTTATCTTGGTAATATATCAGCCAGCTATAAACTGCTCAAAAATTTACAATATAAGTTTTTGTATGCTATCAATCATTCTACCGGTACTAGACAAACAAACATTGATGGATTTATTCAAGGTATAAGTCCTATAACAGGTGCAGGTTTTGGAGTTGTATCCAGTGCTGCATTAACTTCCCAGGATTTTCAACATACATTATCTTATAATGCTAATCTGACAAGTAATATAAAACTTGATGCGGTAGCAGGATTTGAATATTGGAGAACAACTTACTCTAATTCAAATTTTTCTGCTCTAGGTTTTAATTTTAATCTTGATCAGAATAATCTTGTAAAAACTCAGTATTCACAACTTTTACAAAACGGCAAAACTCAAAATTTACCAGGAATTTTTGTAGAACCTAAAACAGAAATACAATCAGTATTTGGCAGGATTAATTTAAACTTTTTGGATAGATATTATATAACTGCTACAATGAGAGCAGATGGTTCAAGCAAGTTTGGTAAAAATAACAGATATGGCTACTTCCCTTCAGTTGGAGGTAAATGGTTAATAAGTAATGAAGATTTTGTGAAAAACAGTACAGTAATATCTTCGTTGGCGCTTAGAGCTTCTTGGGGTATAACAGGTAACCAGGAGTTTCCGGCTGGAGCATCTGAAGAACAATTTTCGTTTTTCTCGTATAATGCCGCAGGCCAGGTTAATGTGCCGAATCCTAATTTACAATGGGAGCAAACTAACTCTTACAACTTCGGTTTAGATTACGGCATTCTTAAAAACAGAATTAGTGGAAGTTTTGATTACTATAATAAAAACACTACTGATATTCTTTTTCAAAGTATAGCAATTCAACCAGGTCCTGCTGCTGTAGCTTATCAAAATCTTTCAGCTCATTTAATTAATAAGGGAGTTGAGTTTTCTATTGGTGCAACAGTAATAAGTAAGAAAAATTTTAGTTGGGATCTTGGATTTAATATCGCTAATAATACTAATAAGCTTACTAAATTTTATGCACCGGGAACTAAAACACCGGTCCAAATTTTTACCGGACAGATAAATGGACAAGGTGTTTCTGGAACACTTGGTCAGATAATTACTAACAATGAACCGGTTAATGAATTTTATCTAAAACCATTTGGTGGCTTTGATAAAAATGGTAATCAGGTTGGTCTTGATTCAATGCCTTTAACAAGTGAAAAGCCAATCTTTGCAGGAGATCCGAATCCCCATACCGTTTACGGTGTTAGCACTACTTTAAGATATGAAAAACTTTCATTAACAGTTAATGCAGGAGGAGCCGGCGGATACGTTATATATAATAATACTGCTACTGACGTTACAAATATTTCCGGTATTGTCGGAGGAAGAAATATTGATTTGAATGCTTATAATTCAGCAGAACGTACAAGTAGCAGTGTGGGTGCTTCTACAAGATTTCTTGAAAGTGGTAATTACTTTAAATTGAGAAATGCTACATTAAATTATTCTTTTGGCAGTCTTGGTGCTTACATTAAGGATTTAAGCCTGTATGTATCGGGTACAAACCTTTTTGTAATTACAAAATTTTCTGGATTTGATCCTGAAGTAAACGTTGATAAAAGCAGCAATGGTTATCCTTCAAGATCAATCGAATATATTCCTTATCCAACACCAAGAATTATCACTTTTGGACTTAATTTTTCATTATAATTTAAACTTGTCATTATATGTTAAATAAAATAGCAACAATTTTCTTTTCTTTGGTACTTCTTTTTTCAGCATGTACTAAATTAAATGAAAATTTAGGTAACAATTTTACCAATGCACAAACCTCAACAGGTTTAGGATCAGCTGGTACAGGCTTAATCTTACAAGGCGCCTATGTAGATTTAGGTACCCCTTTTACCGGTCAGGACAGATTATTTTCCCTCGAAGAAAATTCTACAGATGAATCACTTGTTCCAACAAGAGGTGGTGACTGGGATGATAACGGGGTTTGGAGAGTTGTTCATAATCATACATGGACTGCTGATCACGATCAGCTTTTGCAGACTTTTAATTTACTTAATAAATTAAATTTCGATGCAACTAATGTGTTAGGATTTAACCCTTCTGCCGGACAAGCTGCACAAGCAAGATTTTTAAGAGCTGTTTCTTTATATTATTTGCTGGATTTGTATGGTCAATTTCCATTTAGAAATCCTGGTGATAATCTCTTAAATGCACCCAAGGTATATAGCGGCGATAGTGCAGTTGACTTTATTGTAAGTGAATTGACAACTATTCTTCCTGACCTTCAGGATTCAGCAGTAACCATGTCTGTAGCTGACCGTGATGATGCAAGAGTGTTATTAATGAAATGTTATTTAAACAGAGGTGCATTTAATAATCGTACTAATCCAACATTTGCTGATGCGGATATGCAGCAGGTAATTACTTTGGGTAATACAATTATCAATTCAGGTCATTATTCTTATATGAAAAATTATTTTGATAATTTTAGTGCATCAAACAGTAACTCAACTGAAGGTATATTTGCTTATCCTAATACTTCAGGGGTATCCACCAATAACAGCGGTGTGGATGCAGAATGGATGAAAACATTCCATTATAATGAGTATGATGCGCAGGCTCCAAATGCAGGTTGGAATGGGTTTTCAACTATAAGTGATTTTTATAAATCTTTTTCAGTATCCAGTGAAATACAATTCAATGCAAACGATACGCTTATAGATACAAGATTAGGTGGTCGAAAATATGCTGCTGTTACTCCATATTCCGGAATTAAACCTGGTTTTCTTGTAGGACAACAATACGATCAGTTTGGAAATGCTCTTCAAGACAGAAAGGGCAACCCTTTATCATTTACTCCTGCTATTGCTGATAACATGATTGAAACAGGATCAAATCTTGAAGTTACAGGTATAAGAATTGACAAGTATCCACCTGATTTTTCTGATAAGCCAATTGCCACTGGTCCAAAAGATAAAAACTCCGGTAAATTTTATTCATCTAATTCAGGAAACTGGGAAATGATTTTCCGATATCCTGATGTAGTGTTAATGGTTGCTGAAGCTAAATTAAGAGCTGCAGCTCCAGATGCGGGTGGTGCTTTAGCACTTGTTAATGCGCTTAGAACTGCAAGGGGTAATTCAACTTTAACCTCTTTGACTTTGGTTGATAAATCAAATGCTGACGATCCAAATACACTTCTTGCAGAAAGAGGTAGGGAATTATGGTGTGAAAAAGTTAGAAGGACAGACTTGATACGCTTTGGTGTATTTAATGTTCTGTGGCAGTATAAACCTTCTGATGATGCTAAATATTTAGTTTATCCTGTTCCAAATCAATCATTATCAGTTAATCCAAATCTTAAGCAGAATCCTGGTTATTAATTCAAATTGTTAAGTTTATAGAAAAGGTCATTTTTAATGAATGACCTTTTTTTATTTTGTGCAACCAATATGCGCGTTGTATTCTTATATTTTCTGATTGCTATTTTTCTTACTTCATGTCATTCAAAACAAACAACGCTTTTCTCGTTAAAGTCAAATACCGGCATTAACTTCAATAACAAAGTAAAAGATGCTCAGCTTGAAAACGGGTTTACATATAGAAACTATTATAACGGTGGGGGTGTTGCGATAGGAGATTTAAATAATGATGGCTTGCCTGATGTTTTTTTCACTTCAAACATGGGTAGTAATCAAATCTATCTTAACAAAGGCAATTTTAAGTTCAAAGACATTACACAAAAATCTGGTATTAAGCAAGATAGTATGTGGAGTACCGGAGTTACTATGATTGATATAAATAATGATGGCTGGCTTGATATATATGTATGCAATGCAGGGCATATGAAAGATGCAAACCGTAAGAATAAGCTATATATAAATAACCATGATTTAACCTTTACTGAAGCAGCTGCTAAATATGGGTTAGATGTTTCCGCTTATACAACGCAGGCAACTTTTTTTGATTATGACATGGATGGTGATCTCGATTGTTTTATGATTGATAATAGTCCTATGCCTATTAATGATTTAGGCTATGTAAACCGTCGTGACCTTCCTGATAAAGACTGGCCAGTAGCTAATTTTTTAAAAGGTGGCGGTGATCATTTATATAGAAATGACAATGGGCATTTTACTGAAGTAACAAAACAGGTAGGTATTCATGGCGGCTTAATAAGTTTTGGGCTTGGTGTTTCAATTGGTGATGTAAATAATGATGGTTATCCTGACATTTATGTTTCTAATGATTCTTATGAACGGGATTATTGCTACATTAATCAAAAAAACGGAACATTTAGAGATGATTTTGAAAATTGTTTTTCTCATACAAGTCTTTCTTCAATGGGCTCTGATATAGCTGATATTAACAATGATGGATATCCCGAAATATTTACAACCGATATGCTGCCTGGCGATGATTATCGCCTTAGAACACTTGGCTCATTTGACAATGTGGATTTCTTTCGTAAAAAAGTAAAACAGGACTTTTATTATCAATACATGAAAAACTGCCTGCAGCTCAACAATAAAAACGGAACTTTTTCTGATGTGGCTAATATCTGTGGCGTTGGTGCGACGGACTGGAGTTGGGGAGCTTTATTATTTGATGCAGATAATGATGGATACAATGATATCTATGTATGTAATGGTGTAAACCGTGACGTTACTAACCTTGATTTTGTTGATTTTTTTGCAAATGAAGAAGTTCAAAAACAAGTATTAAGTAACAATCAGCAAAACGTTGATAAAGTGCTTGAACATTTACCGCAAAACCCGATGATCAATAAAGCATTCAGAAATAAGGGTAATCTTATGTTTGAAGATGTTGGTAAAAGCTGGGGCTTTACGCAATCTTCGTTTTCAAGCGGCGCCGCTTACGCAGATTTGGATAATGATGGCGATTTAGATCTTGTTATCAATAATGAAAACGGGCCTGCATTCGTGTATCAAAATAATTCAAGAGACATTAATCATAATAATTATATCGCAGTTAAGCTTAAAGGCGCTGCAAAAAATACATTTGCAATCGGCAGTATAATTAAGCTGTATGTAGATAACCAAATTATAAGTCGTGAAATTATGCCTAGCCGGGGTTTTCAATCTTCCATGGATTATAAGCAAATACTTGGCTTAGGTAAGATGAATAAGGTTGATTCCATGGTAATAATTTGGCCAAATCTTTCTTATTCAAAATTTATACATCCAAAGGTTGATACAACTTATACTATTCAGCAACCTGATTCTTCATCTGCAAAGTATGATGAATCTTTACCTGTTACAACAACACTGCTTGACTCTGTGCATTCACATTTTGATAAACATGAAGAAGATGATTACTTGGATTTTTATTACGAACGCAATGTGCCTGAAATGCTTTCACGCGAAGGGCCTAAAGCTGTTACAGGAGATGTAAATGGTGATGGTTTAACAGATATAATTATAGGCGGAACACAAAACCATCCGGCGCAGGTTTATCTTCAAAAGCCTGATGGAAGTTTTATAAAAAAGGATGAACCTGCATTTAACCAGTTTATAGATTTTGAAGATGTGGCTATCTTATTATTTGATGCAGATAAAGATGGCGATCTTGATTTGGTTATTGGTCCGGGAGGTAATGCTAACACACCACAAAGCCGGCAAATGCAATTAAGATTTTTTAAAAACGATGGTAAAGGAAATTTTACTTTGGATGCATCTGCTTTTCCTGATTGCGGTGTAAATGTATCTGTAATTACGGCAAATGATTACGATAATGATGGCGATTTAGATTTGTTTGTTGGTGGCAGGAGTGAACCTAAAAATTATGGAATAAGTCCTCGCAGTTTTATTTTTCAAAATGATGGTACAGGGCATTTCAAAGATGTAACACAATCTTTAAATTCAGGTATAACAAATATCGGTATGGTTACCGGTGCTGTTTGGGCAAATGTAAAAGGTGATAAAAATAAAGAACTTATTGTTTGTGGTGAATGGATGTCACCCAGGATTTTTGAATATACGAATAATCGCTTTAACGAGGTTAAAACTAATCTTACTGATATGCTTGGCTGGTGGCGCAGCATAAGTGTTGCTGACGTAAATGGAGATGGTAAACAAGACCTGATTTTAGGAAACATTGGTGAAAATTTTTATCTCAATCCAAACAAACAAAACCCGGTAAAACTTTGGATAAATGATTTTAATCAAAATGGAAATACTGACAAAATTCTTACACGAATGGTTGATGGTAAAGATATGCCTGTGTTTTTAAAACGTGATCTGCAGGATGAAGTTCCCATGATAAAAAAACAAAACCTGCAACATGCAGACTTTGCAAAAAAATCTATTCAGGAACTATTTGCACCTGATTTATTAAATAAAAGTTTGGTAAAACAATTTAATTATACACCCTCATGCATTGCGGTAAATAATGGTAACGGAAATTTTACAGTTAAAAAACTGCCTGTTATAGCACAGCTTTCATCTGCTGATGCTATATATTGTACAGATATAAATAAAGATGGTAAAATTGATATTATAATTGGCGGCAACGAAGACAATTTCACGCCACAGTTTGGCAGGTTAGATGAAAGTTTTGGCAATCTGTTATTAAATGATGGTAAAGGAAATTTTACTTGTGTTGATTGTATAAAATCAGGGCTTTCAGTTCGGGGTGAAGTAAGAGATATACAGGAAATTACTGCCGGTAAAAAAAGATATTTGTTATTCCTGCGCAATAATGATATCCCTTCTTTATATAAGATTAATGCAAATTGATAATTGTATAAGATAAATTAATACAGACAGGCAGTGAGAATGAGCAGAGAAAGATGCAGCCTTTATATAATGATTTTGCTTGCAGGATTCATCACTTCCTGTTCTTCTAACAAAGTGCCTGTTATGTTTCAGGTGCTTAATAAAAACCAAACAGGTATCAGCTTCAATAATAAGCTTACGCCAACTAACCAGTTCAACGTTTTTCATTACATGTATTTTTATAATGGTGCAGGTGTTGCTGCTGGTGATTTTAATAATGACGGCCTTATTGATTTATTTTTTGCATCTAATCAAGGCCAGAACAAAATTTATCTCAACACTGGTAACATGCATTTTAAAGATGTTACTGCAGAAGCGCATATACCAAATGACAGTGGCTGGAGCACCGGTGTTTCTTTAGTTGATATAAACAATGATGGCTTGCTTGATATATATGTTTGTCGTGTTGGTAAATATGAAATCTTAAACAGCCATAACCAATTCTTAATCTGCAAAGGCATTGATAAAAATGGTGTGCCTTATTATGAGGATGAATCAAAGCAATACGGCCTTAATTTTTCTGGCTTTAGTACGCAGGCTGCTTTTTTTGATTATGATGGTGATGGTGATATGGACATGTATCTACTGAATCATTCTATTCATCAAAACGGAACTTTTGGCCCGCGTGCTTTAATGATTAATACACCAAGTGCTGTTTCCGGCGATCATCTTTATAGAAATGATAACGGTCATTTTACAGATGTAACAAAACAAGCCGGTATCAATAGTTCTGTCTTAGGTTATGGGCTTGGGTTGTGCATTGCAGATGTGAATATGGATGGTTATCCTGATATATACGTTGGTAATGATTTTCATGAGAAAGACTATCTCTACATTAATAATCATAATGGCACATTTAAGGAAGAAGATTCAACAGCATTCATGCATACAAGCCAATACACAATGGGTGTTGATATAGCTGATATAAATAACGATGCACTACCTGAAATTGTTAGTATGGACATGCTGCCGGCTGACCCATATATTTTAAAACGTTCTGCAGGTGAAGACGAAAATGATATTTTTAAGCTGAAGATAAAATATGGTTACAGCTATCAATATACGCGGAATAATTTGCAATTCAATCGTGGTAATGGTGTTTTTAGTGAAGTAGGTTTATATGCAGGTATTGCAGCAACGGACTGGAGTTGGTCTGCTTTATGGATGGATTTTGATAATGATGGCTATAAAGATTTATTCATTTCCAACGGCATTCCAAAGCGGTTAAATGATATTGATTACATCAACTATGTTTCTAACGACCAGGTGCAAATGGACATTCGTTTGAATAACCTTAATTCAAAAGATATGTCACTCATAGATAAATTTCCAGAAATAAAAATCCCTAATAAATTTTTTAAAAATAACGGGGCACTTTCTTTTAGTGACTTATCTTCTTCTATAAAAAATGATGTACCTAATTTTTCTAACGGTGCTGTGTGTGCAGATTTTGATAATGATGGCGACCTTGATATTGCAGTGAATAATATTAATGATGCCGCAATGATTTATAAAAACAAAACCAACGATAGCAGAAAAGAAAAATTTATTGAATTAAAGCTAAAAGGTAATTCACAGAATATAAATGCCATCGGTTCTAAAGTAATTGTGTTTGCAAAAAATGATGTAAGAACGTATGAAAAATTTCCGGTGCATGGTTTTTTATCAAGCTCTGAAACGCCTGTGCACATTGGATTAAATAAAGTAAATATTGATTCAGTTGTAGTTGTTTGGTTTGATAATTCATATCAAAGAATTAACTGGCAAAACGATACTGATAAAATAACTGCAATAAATTATACAGTCAATCTTCCCAAATTTAATTATGATGAATTAAGGCGTTACAGCACCAATACTGCATTGCCGATGGAAGACATCACCCCAAAATTAAATCTGAATTATGCGCATGTTGAAAATGACTTTCCTGAGTTTGATCGTGAATCACTTATTCCACACATGACATCCAGTGAAGGCCCCGCATTAGCTGTTGGTGACATAAATCATGACGGCCTGGATGATGTTTTTATTGGTGCATCTAAAAGAGAAAAGCCTGCTGTTTTTATGCAATCATCTTCAGGCAAATTTCAAAAAATAAATGAACCGGCACTGGATAAAGACAGCACTTATGAAGATGTGGATGCGTGCTGGGCAGATGTAAATAATGATAACAACGCTGACCTGATTATTGCAAGTGGCGGCAATGAATATTTTGGTACAGATTCTAATTTGTTGCCGCGTATTTATTTAAATGATGGCAAAGGAAACCTGGTTCGAAAGAGCGATGCTTTTTCAAACATCTATACAACACAATCAACAGTTGCGCCTTATGATTTTAATAATGATGGTAAGATTGATTTGTTCATTGGTGGGAGAGCAATTCCTTTTCATTACGGCGAAACGCCACAATCTTATTTATTAACGAATGATGGAACGGGAAAATTTAAAGATGTAACAGATCAGTTAGCGAAAGGTTTGAAAGATATTGGAATGGTTACAAATGCTGTTTGGTTTGATATTGATAAAGACGGTGATAAAGATTTAATTATTTCACTTGACTGGGGTGGCATAATTGTATTTTTAAATGATCATGGCCACTTTACAAAAAAAATATTAACTGATAAAAAAGGCTGGTGGAATTTTGTGATGCCTGTTGACATAGACAATGATGGTGATATAGATTTAATTGCCGGCAATCTTGGTTTAAACAGCCGCTTACATGCAAGTGACGAGCAGCCTGTACGCATGTATGTAAATGATTTTGATGATAACGGGAACACAGAACAAATCTTAACTTACTATCTTAATAATAAGGAAATTACTTTTGCGAATAAAGATGAATTGCAAAAGCAGATGCCTTTACTTAAAAAGAAATATTTATATGCCGGTGATTTTGCCAAAGCATCTTTAACAGATTTGTTTTCTAAAGATAAACTTAAATCTTCCAAAGTGCTTACTGCTAACTGGTTTTACAATTCTGTTTTAATAAATGATGGCAAATTAAATTTTACAATCAAGCCAATGCCCTGGCAGGCACAACTTTCACCCTATCGTAGTGCTGTTATTACTAATGCAAATAATGACAAACTTCCTGATATTTTATTAGCAGGAAATTATTATGATAACAACATTCAGATGGGTAGGTATGATGCAGATTATGGAACTGTTCTACTGAATAAAGGCGATGATAAGTTTATCGCTGAACCAATAAATGGAGTTACAGTAAAAGGTCAGGTACGATCAATAAAACCTGTACATCTTGCAAACAACAGGCAGGCATATATTTTCGCAAAAAACAATGACAGCACAATTGTTCTTGACTACATAAATGAATTGAAAAAATAGTCACTGCACAGGCGCATAAATTTGAGTTACCCATTTTGTTGTATCAGGCTCATTTATTCTGTCAGTAACAATGTATTGAAATGGTATTGCCATTGATGTTTTTTCATAGTCAGCAAAATACAATTGCATTTCATTTAACGCGTTATTTATTGTACCGTAACCACCTTTTATTTGTGTAACCATAAAGTTACCTTTTACCATAACTACAGAATGCACAATGCCTGTAAAACTGGTTTCTTTATCAACAGGCAAAGCAACCATTAGCCTGTACGAAGTATCATTGTTTTTTGTTATGTTCATCATCGGGTAATAATCTTGTTTCATTTTATTTGTGGCTGCAAATTGTTTTAAAAAATTAATATAATTATATATCTCATCAGTTGATGGGTTATCGGTGAATACTGTTTTTGTTGTTATCATGTTAATGTGTTCTATTGAAGATAATTGTATCGGTATGCCATATACATTGCTGTCTTTTTGAATAAAATTTTTAAACTGATGTAATATATCTTTTGAGTTTTCTTTTAACATCACGGCATTCCGGTAATCACTAATTCTTTTAAAAGGATTTGCACTTGCATTAATAGAAAACTTCCACTCAATTGCAATAGAATCAAATCCTAATTCCAATAATTGTATATTACTATTAATAGTTTCATTTTTATGTTGTATATTAATTAAAGCGCCGTAAGAATAAGTGGTCAATAAAGAATACTCATCACTTTTGTACACAAATTTATTTATGGCTGATGCCTTTTTATCTATCCACCAATTCTTCCATCTTTCATTAGATGAAAGCGTTCTGTAAGCTCCTGGCAGCGTTGTTTTACTATAAACTATGTTTGAAACAATAAGCGTTGATGGAATAAATATATATACTGCAACTAAAAACAGTATGGCAATTATTAAAATACCGGCAATCAGTTTTTTCATAAAAGATGACAAAAAATTTTAAAAGTAAGCAGTATTTAACTATATAATTATGGTACAAAATTTATTTTAACACATCTTCGTGGTTTTATAAATTTTATTACCTGCTTATAATGATTGCGGGATTTTAATGGTTCAGGTTTTTATGGTACAAAAAATTTGCTGTTTGTTGCTTGTTTCGGTTTTTATAATTTCATGTCGTATAAAAAATAATCAGGCAGCAAATAAAAACACACTTTTTCAATTACAACCTGCCTCTGAAACCGGCATTAATTTTAACAACACAGTTACCGATACAAAAGATTTCAATATTCTTACCTACCATAACTTTTACAATGGCGGAGGTGTTGCTATCGGTGATATAAACAATGATGGTAAGCCGGATATTTTCTTTACATCCAATCAGCAGCAATGCAAATTATACATCAATAAAGGCAACTGGAAATTTGAAGATGCTACTGCAAAATCACTTATAACAAGCAATCATAAATGGCATACCGGCGTTACAATGGTTGATATAAATAATGATGGCTGGCTGGATATTTATATCTGCAATAGTGGCAATATTCCGAACGACGACAGAGCAAATGAATTATGGATAAATCAACATAACGGAACATTTAAAGAAGAAGCACATCATTACGGTTTGGATGATAAAGGCCCATCAACACAGGCAACATTTTTTGATTATGACCATGATGGAGATTTAGATTGTTTTGTGTTGAATAATGATGTGCAAACGCTTAACAGCTTTGGCTATAACAGCCAGATGCGTAATGTAAGAGACACAGTTAACGGCGACCATTTATACAGAAATAATAACGGGAAATTTACTGACGTAAGCAAACAGGCAAACATTTATCAAACACCTATCGCGTATGGTTTGGGTGTAACTGTTGCAGATTTAAATAATGATGGCTGGGAAGATATGTATATATCAAATGATTTTTTTGAGCGTGATTATTTATACATCAATCAGCACAACGGAACATTCAAAGAAGTGTTAGATAGCGCTATGCAACATAGCAGTCAGGGTTCAATGGGTTCTGATATTGCAGACATTAACAATGATGGATACATGGATGTGTTTACAACAGAGATGTTGCCGGAAAGTGATTATCGTTTAAAGACCAATATAAAGTTTGATGACTATGATGTACAGAATGAAAAACACCTGCAGGATTTTCATCACCAGCTTACCAGCAATTGTTTACAGTTAAATAACGAAGACGGAACGTTTAGTGAGATTGCACAGCTTGCCGGCGTGGATGCAACTAACTGGAGTTGGGGCGCTCTTGATTTTGATTTTAATAATGATGGATGGAAAGATATTTTTGTAAGCAATGGTTTATACCACGATTTAACTGACCAGGATTTTCTTACCTTTTTCGGTAACGATGCAACGCTGCAAAAAATTAGAAACGGCGAATTGAGCTGGAGTGATTTGCTGTCAAAAATGCCTTCAACACCTTTGCCAAACTACGCGTTTGTAAACCAGCATAACCTTATATTTAAAAATGAAACCAACGCACTCGGCTTTAATAAACCAAGTTTCAGCAACGGCGCCGCTTACGGAGATTTAGATGGTGATGGTGATCTTGACCTGGTAGTTAACAATGTAAACATGCCTGCTTTTATTTATCGCAATATGACATCAGAAAAACTGCATCCTCATTACTTAAAAATAAAATTAAAAGGTAATGATAAGAATGATTTTGGTTATGGTGCAAAGGTTACTGTATATACAAAAAAGGGAGAGCAGGTACAGGAACAACAGCCTTGCCGCGGCTTTCAAAGCAGCATGGATCCTGAATTAGTTTTTGGTTTGGGTGATGTAAATATTGTTGATAGCCTATCAATAAAATGGACAAACAATAAAGAAGAAAAGCTGTCAGGGTTTAAAGCAGATACAACGCTTGTTTTATATCAGCAGAACGCAACTATTAATTATGTCGCACCATCAACAGTATATCATCAGCTATATACAAATGTTGCTGCACAATATTTAAAAGGCAATATCACGCATAATGAAAATGATTTTGTAGATTTTGATGATGAGCCACTCTTGCCAAAAATGCTTTCTACAGAAGGCCCGAAGCTTGCTGTTGGTGATATTAATGGTGATGGGTTGCAGGATTTTTTTATGGGCAGTGCAAGCGGCGATACAGCAAAGATTTTTATTCAGCAAAAAGATGGATCATTTATTCAAAAAACAGAATATGCTTTTATAAAAGATAAAATTTGTGAGGATGAAGGCGCAGCTTTTTTTGACGCAGATAATGATGGTGATATGGATTTGGTTGTTGCTTCAGGTGGTAACCAGGCACCACAAGGTTCTCCTTATCTTGAAGTGCGTTTATACTTGAATGATGGGAAAGGGAATTTTATAAAAAGCACAGACTTTCCCGCCGTTTCTATAAATGCATCGTGTGTGCGTATCAACGATTTTGATGGTGATGGCAAACCAGATATTTTTATTGGTGGCAGGTGTGTGCCCGGCGTTTATGGTGTTATTCCGCAGAGTGCATTAATCAAAAATAATGGTAATGGAAATTTTACTAATGTTACAAAACAAACAGCGCCTGAGCTTTTAAAATTAGGAATGGTTACGGATGCGCAATGGACAGATATTGATGGTGATGGAGAGAAAGAATTAATTGTTGCAGGTGATTGGATGCCGGTAGAGATTTTAAAATATACAAATCATCAGTTGAAGATCATTAAAGCAATTCCAAATTCTTCAGGTTGGTGGAATTGCATAACGATTGCTGATATAAACAATGATGACAAACCTGATATACTTGCCGGTAACATGGGGCTAAACTCACGCATAAAACCGGATAGCACGCATCCTGCAAAAATGTATGTAAGCGATTTTGAAAATGATGGCAGAATAGAATGCATACCGGTTTATTACAAAACCGATGGCAAAGCATATCCATATTTTTTAAAGGATGATTTGGAAAAGCAACTGCCGCAACTAAAGAAAAAATTTCTGCATTTCAGTGATTATGCAGGTAAACCAATTGATGAAATTTTTACAAAAGAGCAATTGAGTAAAGCAACCGTATTAACCGTTACTCAACCGCAAACTGTCGCTTACATCAATAAAGGCAATGACAATTTTTCTATTGAATACCTACCCGTTATGTCTCAGCTGTCAACTGTAAATTGTATTGATGTTGATGATATAAATGGCGATGGAATAAAAGACATTTTTATGGCTGGGAATTTTTATGGATTAAAGCCACAAGGCGGAAGATTTGATGCAGGTTACGGAACAACTTTGCTTGGCACTTCATCAAACAAATTCCTGTACCTGCCGCCAAAGCAAAGTGGCTTGTTTGTAAATGGAGAAGCAAGATGTATTAATGCCATCACAAATGCAAAAGGGGAAAATTTTTTTTTGGTTGGAATGAATAATAGCCCACTGTACATGTTTAAAAAGAATAAAAGATAAACTGCTATTCACTTGAATTAATCATTAAACTATATTAGCTAATCAATTTGCTGTATGAAAAAATATCTGCTCTTGTTATATTGTTTATTATTAATTATCCATTCTTCATTTTCACAAGACCCATGGATTATTAAAGCCGATAAAATTGATCCATCAAATTATTACGGTGTTACTGTTGCTAACGGAATGATTGGTATTGTTTCATCACCGCAACCATTTCAGGTAAAAGATGTTGTGCTTGCAGGTGCTTATGATTTATATGGTCGCGGCCGTGTAAGTAATTTTCTGCGCAGCTTTAATTTGTTGAACATGTATTTAGAAATTGATGGACAAAGATTAAGTGCTTCATCTGTTTCAAATTTTAAGCAGCAGTTAGATATGCATCATGCAGCATTTACAACTTCTTTTGATTATGCTGATAAAGCTTCTGTTCAATATACCTATTATGCTTTGCGTAACTTACCTTTTACTGTTTTAATGAACATAACTATTACCGCAAAAAAAGATATCAATATAACAGCGGCAAGTGTTATGGAAGCACCAGATGCGTTGCGTGATGTAGAAAATTATTATAATGAAATTGACCGTCCGCATGTAACTATTTCATTGCTTACATCAACCGCAAAATCGCCAACCGGCAAATTATTAATGTGTGCATCCAATACTTTTTTATTTGATGAACCACATGGAAGCGAACCAAAAGTAATTCATGAAATGTGGGACAATAACATGCACCTGATGAAGTTTTCCAAAATCATTAAGGCAAGTACATCTTATAATTATTCTGTTGCGGGGTCTTCTATTACTTCAGCACATCATTCTGACCCGCTAAATGAAGCGGAGCGCCTAACCATTTTTGCAAAGCTGCAGGGCAAAGAGCGGCTGATTAATTTTCATAATAATGCATGGGATAGTTTATGGACAAGTGATATTATGATTAATGGCGATGCTCAATCACAGCAGGATGTACACAGCATGTTATATCACCTGTATTCTTTTGCCAGAGAAGGCACCGGATATTCGTTATCGCCAATGGGTTTAAGTGGTTTAGGTTATAATGGCCATGTATTTTGGGATGCTGATTTATGGATGTTCCCTGCATTACTTGTTATGCATCCGGAGCTTGCAAAAAACATGATTGAATATCGTTACAATCGTTTAGATGAAGCAAAACGCAATGCTTTTTTAAATGGATATAAGGGCGCCATGTATCCATGGGAGAGTGCTGAGACAGGTGTTGAAGAAACGCCGGTGTGGGCATTAAGCGGTCCGTTCGAACATCATATAACAGCAGATGTTGGTTTAGCTGCATGGAATTATTTCTGTGTTACACAAGATACTGCCTGGCTTCGCGAAAAAGGCTGGCCTATTATTTCATCAACGGCAGATTTTTGGGCAAGCCGTGTTGAAAGAAATGGTGCACATCATTATGATATAAAAAATGTTGTTGCAGCAGATGAATGGGCAGAAAACGTTGATAATAATGCTTACACAAACGCAGCAGCAATAGCTAATTTAAAAGCAGCAATTGTGGCAGCAAATGTGTTGGATTTGAAAGCAAATGATGACTGGCAAAATGTTGCTGATAATATTCCTATCTTAAAATTGACAAACGGCGTTACGCAGGAATATGCCGGATATAAAGACACAGGTATTAAACAGGCTGATGTGAACCTGCTCGCTTATCCATTAAAACAAATTACAGACACAGCGCAAATACGCAAAGACCTTGATTTTTACAGTGCACATGTGCCTAACCAGGGAACGCCTGCCATGACGCAAGGCATATTTGCTTTATTATATGCACGTCTTGGTAATAATGCCAAAGCGTATCATTGGTTTAAAGATGCTTATGAGCCAAATCTTAATCCGCCATTCAGAGTGATTGCGGAAACAAAAGGCGGTACCAATCCATATTTTGCGACAGGTGCCGGTGGAATTTTGCAGGCTGTTCTCATGGGCTTTGGCGGCCTTGATATTACTCCGCATGGTATCTCGCAAATAAAAACTGCAATACCGCAACAATGGAAGTCTCTTACTTTAAAAGGCATTGGGGTTGAAAAGAAAACTTATGTAATAAAATAATTTATTGAATTTTTAATAAATTCTCCTCTGTAAATGTGAATTAAATGTAAGTATCTATTTGGTTTATTAATAACAGTATCCGTATCTTTCCCTCTGAAAACCTTACATAAAAGTTTTCAAATAATATTAACTCATTAAATTTTAAAACATCATGGCAACAGCAAAGAAAGCAGCTCCAAAAAAAGCAGCAAAAAAATCTGCAAGAAAACCTAACGCAGCATTTATGGCACCACTCATGCCGGGCGATAAACTGGCTGCAGTAATCGGCGATAAAGCAGCACCAAGAACTGAGATTGTAAAGAAAATATGGGACTATATAAAGAAAAATAACCTGCAGGATAGCAAGAACAAAAGAATGATTAATGCCGATGCAAAACTAAAACCTTTGTTTGGTAAGGACCAGGTTTCTATGTTTGATCTGGCTAAAATTGTGAATGATAATATCAAGAAATAATTTATTGATATTAAACGATTTATTATTGCAAATAACAAACGGCAATTAATAATTCTTTTGTTGATAAGAAGTAATTAACTTACTTAACAGCAGCAATGCTTATACGTTTGCCGTAATATATTATTCATTAGCCTAAGAATTTCTTATTGCAAAGCAATATTTGTCTCAGCTTAAATTGTTTGAGTAATTGAACCACTAAACACTGCTATAAAATCGTCCTGCACCTTTAATTTGCAGGACGATTAATCACTTTTTAAGTTATAAATTATTCTGCTGCTAATTCTATTATTGTTTCATAAATTTCTTCAGCATTGGGCTTGCTGAAATAATCACCATCGCTGCCATAAGCCGGCCTGTGCGCTTTTGCAGTAAGCGTCTTTGGTGCAGCATCAAGCCATCTATAAGCCTGCTGTTCTTCTATCACTTTATTAAACATGTATGCAGCGGCACCACCGGGCACATCTTCATCAATAAAAATAATCCGGCTTGTTTTTTTAACTGATTCTGCTATGGAACGATTAACATCAAATGGCAGTAGAGTTTGCACATCAATTACTTCGCAACTGATATTTTCTTTTTCAAGTCTTGCTACTGCTTCCATAATTATGCGCAGTGTTGAGCCATAAGAAACAATTGTAACGTCATTGCCTTCTTTTAATGTTTCAGGCATACCCATTGGCACCGTAAAGTCAAGCAGGTTAGCCGGTAATTTTTCTTTTAAACGATAACCATTCAAAGGTTCAATCATTATAGCCGGATCATTACTTTTTATTAATGTGTTATACATGCCTGCTGCCTGCACCATATTGCGTGGCACACATACATACATGCCGTTCAGAGAACTTATAATCATACCCATTGGTGAGCCACTATGCCAGATACCTTCAAGACGATGACCACGGGTACGCACAATAAGCGGGCAATGCTGCAGGCCGTTTGTTCTGTATTGCAGGGAGGCTACATCATCCGTTAAAGGTTCAAGTGCATACACCAGGTAATCTATATATTGAATTTCTGCAATGGGCTTTAAGCCGCGCAATGCAAGTCCAATACCCTGGCCTATTATTGTAAGTTCACGAATGCCGGTATCAAATACGCGTTCTTTACCATATTTTTTTTGCAAGCCTGCAAATGCCTGGTTTACATCACCAATCATACCTACATCTTCACCAAATGCTACCATACGTGGCTCGCTTTCAAAAAGCTTATCAAAATATTTATTTAGAATTTCATAACCATTATAAACAGGTGCATCAGCGGTATAAACAGGTTTTACTTCTGTTACGCGCATTGCGCTTTTTGAGTTGCTGTTGTATAAATTTGAATTATATATTGAGGCGTTAACCTGCTTAAGTTCATTATAATATTCAGTAAGATTCGTAACGTTATTGATATTTTTTGTAGCTGCAATGGTAGCTGACAAAGCCTTCATTATATCTTTACGTAAGGGCTCTTTTTCTGCTTGCAGGTTTTTTGTAATGATTTGAAGTTGGTTATAAGCATCAATATTATTTACTTCAACTGCATTAATTACTTCTAGCGCTTTTAAAGCCAGTTGTTTGAGTGGCTCATGATATTCTTTCCAGGCCTGGTTGCGGCTTTGTAAAACTTTTTGCTTGCAGGATTGTTCAAACTCAGCTAATTCTTCATTAGCTGCGATATTGTTTTCAATAACCCATTCACGCATTTTTTTAATGCAATCCCAATCACGTTCCCATTGCAAACGTTCCGGAGATTTATATCTTTCATGGCTGCCGGATGTAGAATGCCCTTGAGGTTGTGTTAACTCTTCAACATGAAATAAAGCGGGAATGTGTGTATTGCGGACTTTTTGCAAACCGGCTTCAAAAATTTCACACATACCGGCATAGTCCCAGCCCTTTACATTATAAATATCTATACCATTTGTATCAGGTCTCTTTTGAAAGCCTTTTAACGCAATAGAAACAGAACCTTTAGTGGTCTGCAAACTATTGGGAACTGAAATGCCATAACCATCATCCCAAACAAAAACAGCCAACGGAATTTGCAGCACACCTGCTGCATTTATAGTTTCCCAAAAATGCCCTTCAGAAGTTGCGGCGTCGCCGATTGTACAAAAGCATATTTCATTACCGTTATCAGAAAGATATGTAAACGGCTTTAGCACTTCACTTTCTCTGAAGAGTTTTGATGCTAATGCAAGGCCAACACTGCGGGGCATTTGAGATGCCGTTGGCGCCATGTCAGCAGCAGTATTTTTTTGCGCAGTAAGATTTTTCCATTCACCATTCTCATCTGTATTTGCAGTAACATAGTGACTCACCATTTGCCTGCCTGAACTAAACGGCTCATGGTTCACATCAGGATCTGCATACAACTGTGCAAAGAATTGTTGTGCGTTTGCAATACCTGATGCGAACATAAAAGTTTGGTCACGGTAATAACCGGAACGAAAATCACCAGGCTGAAAAAATTTTGCAAGTGCTACCTGCGCTACTTCTTTTCCATCACCAAAAATGCCAAACTTGGCTTTACCTGTAAGCACTTCTTTCCTGCCAATCAAGCTTACCTCGCGGCTTTCAACGGCCATTTTATAATCGTTTAAAACTTCGTTGCGAAAGCCTTCATAAGAAAGCATATCGTCAGTTGTTTCAGAAGTAGCAAGATTATTCATGAGACAAATGTAAGTAATAGGAGTATTGCAATAAAGATGCACAACACTTAAAGATTTTAAAACGGCAAAAAGGTATTTTTCCATCAGCACCTTATATGATGCATCTGGCGAAAGGTTTTTTGCATGCGACAATAAGATTTTGTTACCCGGCATGAAGTTTTTTCAGTCCGGCACCTTGTAAAATGCATCCGGCAGAAGGTTTTTTGCATCCGGCAGGCTGTAAATCGCATCCGGAAACAGGTTTTCACCAACCGGCACCTTGTAAACTGCATCCGGCGGCAAGTTTTTAACGTCCGGTAATAAGTTTTTGCCATCGGGTGAAAGGTTTTTAGCGTCTGGCAACAGGTTTTTTAAAAGTGTTACAAGGTTTGCTTTATTTATCAGCCGAATCCATACAATATTCATCACACTTTGCTCTTTGTTTCTTCCTCAATAAGTTTTGCAATCAAACCTGTCCAGCCTGTTTGGTGCGATGCGCCAACGCCTCGCCCGTTATCGCCATGAAAATATTCATAGAATAAAACATAGTCTTTAAAATGAGGATCAGTTTGCAGCTTTTCGTTATCACCAAACACCGTTCTTCTTCCATCCTTATCCTTCAAAAACAATTTAGAAAGACGTTGCGTTAAGAAGCTCGCAATTTCTTTTAAGGTTAAATAATTACTACTGCCCGTTGGGCATTCTACTTTAAAATCATCACCATAATAATAATGAAAACGCAACAGGCTTTCGATGATTAAAAAGTTCACCGGCATCCACACCGGGCCACGCCAGTTGCTGTTGCCCGCAAACATATCAGTAGTTGATTCACCCGGCGTATAATCAACCCTTGCCTTCTCTCCGGCAACACTAATTTCAAACGGGTTGTCTTTATAATATTTCGATAAGGCACGCACACCATAATCGCTTAAAAATTCATTCTCATCCAACATGCGCTGCAGAATTTTTTTCATGCGGTGGCCACGTAATAAACTCAGCAAATGTTTTTGTGTAACACCACTCTCCTGCCATCTTGAAACAAGTTCAGCAAGCTGGGGACGATTATCCAAAACCCAGTTAAGCCGCTTTGAAAATTTTGATAATTTATCCAGGCACTCGTGCTCAATAATCTCAGCCGCAAACAAAGGAATAATGCCCACCATGCTGCGCAGCTTAAGCCTTTCAGTGGTGCCATCAGGCAACTTAAGCACATCATAATAAAACTCATCCTCATCATCCCACAAACCATTTTCCTGGCCGCCCATGTTTGCCATTGATGCTGCGATATATAAAAAATGTTCGAAGAATTTTGTTGCCAAATCCTGGTATACTTCATTGGTTATGGCAAGCTCCAGCGCAATGTGCATAAGGTTTAATGCATACATCGCCATCCAGCTTGTGGCATCGGCTTCTTCAATGTAAGCGCCGCCGGGCAAAGCCTTGCTGCGGTCGAACACACCAATATTATCAAGCCCTAAAAAGCCACCTTCAAATATGTTATTCTCCTCAGCATCTTTACGGTTTACCCACCATGTAAAATTGAGCAGCAGCTTATGAAAAACTGTTTCCAGAAATGCTGTATCAGCTTTACCATTTAAGTCGCGGTCAATTTCATACACACGCCACGTTGCCCATGCATGTACCGGCGGGTTCACATCGCTGAACGACCATTCATAAGCCGGCAACTGACCAGACGGCTGCATGTACCATTCATGAATTAAAAGAATAAGCTGATGCTTGGCAAAGGCAGCATCAATCAAAGAAAAAGTTATGCAATGAAAAGCAAGGTCCCAGGATGCATACCACGGGTATTCCCATTTATCGGGCATGGAAATAATATCATTGTTATTCAGGTGAAGCCAGTTGCCGTTGCGGCCGCTTAATCTTTCTTTTGGCGGCGCAGGTTGTGCCGGGTCACCGTTAAGCCATTGCGGTATATCATAATAATAAAACTGCTTGTTCCATAACATGCCTGCAAAGGCCTGGCGCTGCACCAGCTTTGCATCTTTATCTGTTATATTTTTTTGAACATCATTATAAAAATTATATGCTTCTTTTATTCTTGTTGAAAAGATGTCGTCAAAGTCTTTAAACGGTTCGTTGTTTTGTATTGAAGCTAATCGAAGATTAAAAACCTGGCTTTGTTTTGCATTGATGACAACATCAAAATTGATGGCTGCTTTTGTGCCTGCATCTTTGTTAACTGCGCCGCCGTTATTATCTATAATGTAATCGTTGATGCCATCTTTTGTATATAAAGATTTATTGGCTGAATGATATAAGCGTTCATTGTTTGTTTCATTATCACAAAACAAAACTTCACTTGCATTTTGCAAATACAAATTATAATCACCAAGAATTTTATGATGAATTGCTATATTATTTTTATTTATTTTTAAAGAAGGTTTTTCATCATCATAACCCCAGCTCCACGTATTACGAAACCATAACGTTGGCAGCACATTTAAAGCTGCATTTTGATTGCCGCGGTTATGCACTGTAATTTTTATTAGCATGTCTTCCTCAGATGCTTTTGCATACTCAACAAATACATCAAAGTAAGCATCGTTATTAAAGATGCCGGTATCCATTAACTCAAACTCCGCATCAAACTTGCCGCGTTTTGCGTTTTCATCAACCAGCCATTTATAAGGAAATTCTGTCTGCGGATATTTATACAGCATCTTCATATAAGAATGCGTTGGCGTTGCATCAAGATAATAATACAACTCCTTTACATCTTCACCATGATTGCCCTGGCGGTTGCTTAAACCAAATAAATTATTTTTTAAGATAGGGTCTTTTTTATTCCATAAAGCAACAGCAAAACAAAGATGCTGCTTGTCATCGCAAATGCCACCAATGCCTTCTTCGCCCCAGCGGTAAGCTTTGCTGCGGCTCATATCATGCGTAATGTAATTCCATGCATCACCATTAGCGCTGTAATCTTCACGCACCGTTCCCCATTGCCTGTCGCTCACATAACTTCCCCACTGCCGCCATGAAGCCGGCGCCTTTGTTTCTTTAACAGCGGATGATGTCATCTCCGCTATTCTTTTCTGTTCCTCAGTGCCACCAATGCCTGATTTAAAATCATTAGCTGCACCTGCGTTTACAGTGTCTTCCATTTTAAATTTATTAATGATTTAAGAACGATAAGTGTTAACCGTTGTCTTCAAAACCCGGATACAAAGTCATGCCACCATCTACAAACAACGTTGTGCCGTTAACATAATCAGCATCATCACTGCAAAGCCAAACAGCAGCATTGGCAATATCTTCAGGCACACCAATTCTTCTTTCTGGAATAAGTTTTAAAAGATTTTGCAAGTGAGCCGCCGTATCCCATGCATCTTTATTTATAGGCGTTTTTATAGCGCCCGGCGCAATGCTGTTGATGCGTATTTTTTGCGGCGCATATTCCTGTGCAATAGTTTTCATCATCAGCATAATACCACCTTTGCTCGCTGCATAATTAGCATGGCCAGCCCATGGAATAACTTCATGAACGCTGCTCATGCAAATAATTTTACCGGCAGCTTTGCTGCGGTTTGCATCAACACCGCGTTTTAAAAATTCTCTTATCGCTTCACGTGCACACAAAAATTGCCCGGTAAGATTTACACTTAACACATAGTTCCATTGTTCAAGCGTCATATCAACAAAATGCGCATCGCGTTGCAAGCCTGCATTGTTTACAAGAATATCAACCGTGCCGAACTTTGCAATAGTATCGGCAAACATCTTTATCACTTCATCTTCTTTACTTACATCGCATTGGTAACTTATAGCTGTGTTGCCTTGAGAAGTGATTTGATTAACTACATCATCCGCCATAGCTTTTGCAGCTGGCACGGGATAGTTTACAACAACATTTGCACCTGCAGCAGCAATACCAATTGCACAGGCTTCACCAATGCCGCTGCTGGCACCAGTAATTATAGCAACCTGGTTCTGTAATTTTTTTTCCATAGAAACAAAATTGAACACTTGTTTCGGATTTACCTGTTTTTTAATTTTTATTTTTTTAGCATTGCATTTCTTTTAAAAATTACCTTATGAACCGGAGACGTTTATTACAGATTGGAAGCCTTGGTGTTGGATCAATTGCCATTACTTCCAAACTCTTTTCATCAGCAAAAAAAATTACTATTGGTAAAAAGCCGCTTGTAGTTTCTACATGGGGTGTTGGTATAAATGCCAATAAAGCTGCGTGGGAAATTTTAAGAAAGAACGGCCGTGCTTTGGATGCAGTTGAAGCCGGTGTTATGATAACGGAAGCTGAACAGGATAATTGTTGTGTTGGATTAAGTGCTTACCCTGACAGAGATGGACATGTAACGCTTGATGCTTCTATTATGGATGAACAGGGTAATGCAGGCAGCGTTGCTTTTCTTGAACGTATAAAACATCCTATATCAGTTGCGCGGCTGGTAATGGAGAAAACACCACACGTAATGCTTGTGGGTAGCGGTGCCCAGCAATTTGCTGTTGAACAGGGTTTTGCTTTGGAAGACGATAAGCTGAGTGACAGCGCAAAAAAAGCTTATGAGGATTGGTTAAAAACTTCTCAGTACAAGCCTGTGATGAATATTGAAAACTCAAAAGGACAAAATGCTTTTGCACCACACCGGTTTGCAAATGGTGCTTTTAATCACGATACAATTGGTATGATTTCGCTTGATGCGCAAGGAAATTTAAGTGGCAGCTGCACTACAAGCGGGCTTGCATTTAAAATGCGTGGGCGTGTTGGTGATTCACCCATTATTGGTGCAGGCTTGTTTGTTGATAACGAAGTGGGTGCTGCAGTATCAACAGGCCTTGGTGAAGAAGTGATGCGTGTTTGCGGATCGCACATGGTGATTGAAGCAATGCGGCACGGAGCTTCACCTGAAGATGCGTGCAAGCTAACTGTTGAAAAAATTTTAAGAAGAAAACCCTCGATTAAAACGGACGATATACAGGTAGGTTTTATTGCGATTGATAAAAATGGTAATTTCGGAGGTTATTCCATTCAGAAAGGTTTTAACTATGCTGTTTGTTATGCTGATGATTATAATACATTGATAGATGCAAAACATTTATTGTAGTTGTATAAATAATAAAGCCCGCATTTAAAATGCAGGCTTTATTTATAATTAAAATTATTACTTTATAAACTTTGCTGTTCGAATAGTTGTACCATCTTTTAATTGCAGTATATAGGTACCGGCAGCAAGCTTACTTATATCTATACCGGAGTTACTTTTATTTACTACAGTTTCCTGCATTAATAATTTACCATTTATATTAAACATTTGCAATGATGCAGATTTATTTATTAAGTTGTAGTTGAGATTGATTGTATTAATTGCAGGATCCGGAAAAACAGAAAACTGATTATTGCTGATAGCTACATTCGAAACGCTTTCAGCATTGCTATGATTATTATCTGTTAACGCGTCATCAATATGTATTAAAACTTTATTAGCCTGGTAAACTACCGTGTAGCCTGACGGTATTTGTGTTATTTTAAATGTACCAGATCTTGCCTCGGTCCATTTAAGAATAATATAAGAGCCGGCAGGCATTGTATCAGATGCTATAACTTTTAGTGTATCACTACCAAGAGTTACATTTCCGTTTACAAGAAGCCTGTCATAGCCGGAACCTGATGATGCACCATTCATTTTAATTGACAAGGTTTTGTTTTTATAATCGGTGCCTGTTGTAAGAATACCGGTTGATGTACTTTTGTTTAGTCAATAGTAAGGTTTAAATTAATTGTTACGTTAGTAGTATCCTGTATAGAAATGACACCATCGCTACTGGTAGGATAAGTAATTGCTGCAACCCAACTGTTGCCATTATACTTTTGCCACACATTGGCATAATCAGTCCAGTTACCCTATTTGATACTCCGGTAATCACCGCTGCTTTGTGCGTGTGCTGTAATTGCATAAAATGCAAGGCATGAAAGAGTAATTAATTTTTTCATTTGTTTTTGTTTTTATTGTTTTTAAAAATAATAGTGAAGTTTTACTTAATTGCAGCTCTGGCTTGCAAAATATATTCACCTTTTTCTAAATTGAAATAGTAAGTTTCTTTTCTGTTAACCGGCTTTATTTTTCCATATCCGTTATCTACTGTTCCTGTAATTATAGTTTGAAGAATAAAATAATTATTTCCGTATACAGAAGGTAAAAATTTTATCTTGGTTTGATTAGAATATCTCTTTTCCATGGCTGCACCGATATTATTATCAAGAATTTGCGTGTTGAATATTGTATTAAAACTTTCTATTCCAAAGTATGTTTTGTCAGCTTGCTCATAGCCTTGATGCATATCATAATATGCAATTGATATTGCATATTTATTTGCACCTACTTTAATCAATTCAACAGAATTTGGCTTGCCCCATTCAGTATTTGTTTTAAGTACAGTATAAAATTTATTTAACCGGTAAGCGCCATCAGGTTGTTTTGAAAAGCTGCGCTACTCATTAATGCCGGGCAAGCATGGCAATCCAAAAGTTGTCCATTTTGATAAACAACGGTTGCAAAAAAAATTACCACCTTGTTAATGCTGTCATTATAAAATAAAGCAGTATCATATTTTGTGTCCATATATCCATCGTCTGATAAACTGCTGTCAAAGTCAAGTCTAGTCTTTATAGAAGTAAGTAATATTATTCGCTGCGAAAGTGAAATTAATTATACCAGACTATTTTTAAAAGATAAGCAAGAGCTGCTTGTTGCAAAAACGCTGAAAGAGTTTGAAGAACTTTTATCTGATTATAATTTCTATCGTGTTCATAATTCTCATCTTATAAATCTTACCTACATAAAAAGTTATAACAAAGACAAGGGCAGTTCTGTAATTATGGAAGATTGTTCTGAGATTGAAGTATCCACAAGGCGTAAAGATGATTTCTTAAACCGGTTGATGATTAATTGAAAAAATTCATTTATCAATTATTTTACCTGAACCAGATGTTTGCTGTTGTTTAAGCTTGTGCAACCGGTTTATTTTTATCTGCATAATTCTTAACGGAATTAAACCAAGCACACCAAACGAACAATCAATTAATATATGCTGCAATGGTACACCTCTTACAGTGCCTGCGATAAACGCTAAAGGCAAAACACAAATACAACTAATCATTGCCCATTGAATAATCCAACGGTTGCGAACAGGATGTTTATAAACGCCGATGAATAAAAGCGCAATAACCAAATGCGCAAACGCCAGCCAATCAAATCCATAAAATATAAACGAATATTTTTCCTGCGTATCTTTTACACCTGTCAAAACTTTTTCGAGCCATCTCTCTAAAAAAGAATCTTCAGGAAAAAGTTTAACGTTAACTATCCATTGCAATTCAGAATAAACAGGAAAAGCAGTAATGCCACTTATCACCAATACTATAATAAAGAATATAGTGAGGATGCGAATTTGTTTAACGAGTTTAGTCACAGGGCAAGCTTTAGGTTGATAAATATCAATAAAAAATCCCGCTTCACCAGCGGGATTTTTATAAATTTTGAAAACAAGTTTATTTCACTTCAACATCAGCACCTGCATCTTTCAGCTTAGTAGACATCTCATCAGCCTCTGCTTTTGATACCCCTTCTTTAATAGCTTTTGGCGCACCATCAACTAAATCTTTAGCTTCTTTTAAACCAAGACCAGTTAAGTCTTTCACGATTTTTACAATCTGTAATTTGTTTGCACCAGGACCTTTAAGAATAACATCGAATGCTGTTTTTTCTTCAGCAGCAGGTGCAGCAGCGCCACCACCTGCAGCAGGACCCGCTACAGAAACTGAAGCAGCTGCTGGTTCAATGCCATACTCATCTTTAAGAATTTTTGCTAATTCATTTACCTCTTTTACGGTGAGGTTTACCAGTTGATCTGCAAATGATTTTAAATCTGCCATTGTTTAAATTTTGCCACCTTCATTGCCTGTGCTCCGGCGGAGTTATTAAAATTTGTGTTTATCTCTTTCCAGGCTGGAGATAATATCTTAATTAAGCTTGAGCTCTTTCTTCTAAAGCTTTTATAATACCTGCTAACTTGCTACCTGCATTCAAGCCGCTTATAACATTCTTTGCCGGTGATTGTAACAAGCCGATAATTTCACCAATAAGATCTTGCTTACTTTTTAATGTCTTTAATGTTTCAAGCTGGTCGTTGCCTATAAAAACATCACTATCAATATAGGCTGCTTTTAAAACAGGTTTTTCTGTTTTGCTTTCGCTGCGAAATGTGCTGATAATAAGCGCAGGCTCTTTTGCGTTTTCACTAAACATTAAAGCGGTAACACCATTTAAGCTATCATAAACACCACTGTATCTTTCTGCATCAATGCTTTCAAGTGCTTTGCGGATAAGTGTATTTTTAGCCACTTTCATTTCAACATTTTTATTGAAACAAATGCGGCGCAGCTTACCAACCTGGCTAACACTTAAAGCTTCGGTATTGGTTACGTAGAAGTTATTATACTGACTGAACTTTTCTTTCAGCGCTTCAATCACTTCATTTTTTTGTTCCTTATTCATACAAATATTTTATTCCTTACAAGTAAGGATTAATTAACAGATTTTGTATCAACAGTAATGCCCGGGCTCATTGAGCTTGCAAGGCTTACACCTTTTAAATAAATACCTTTTGCTGTTGAAGGTTTTAGTTTAATGATGGTATTGATAAGCTCTTGTCCGTTTGCTGCAATCTTTTCAGGTGTGAAAGAAACACGACCGATTGATGCATGAACAATTCCTGCCTTATCAACTTTAAAAGCAATCTTACCACCTTTTACTTCTGTGATAGCGGCTGCAACATCGTTGGTAACAGTTCCTGTTTTAGGATTTGGCATTAAATTACGCGGACCTAAAATTTTACCAAGACGACCAATCTTCGGCATTACCGAAGGTGTTGCAATAATTACATCAATATCCGTCCAGCCGCCTTCAATTTTTGTTACAAACTCATCAAGCCCAACAAAATCAGCGCCAGCAGCTTTTGCAGCTTCTTCTTTATCAGGTGTACATAAAACCAACACCTTTTTTGTTTTACCTGTACCATGCGGAAGACTTACTGTACCACGAACCTGCTGGTCCGCCTTCTTTGGGTCAACACCCAAACGTATGTGTAAATCAACAGACGCATCAAACCTGGTAGTATTGATTTCTTTCACTAATGAGGATGCATCTTTTAAATTATATTGTTTGTTTTTATCAACTTTAGCTTCTGCTAATTTTCTCTTTTTTGAAAGCGTTGCCATTGTAATAAATTTAGTAGTGATTAATTGTTCCAGGGTGCTGTACCTTCAACATTTAAACCCAGGCTGCGGGCAGTGCCGGCAACCATCTTCATTGCACTCTCAACAGTAAAGCAATTCAGGTCGGGCATTTTATCTTTTGCAATTGTTTCAATTTGTGCCCACGATACTTTACCAACCTTGTTGCGGTTGCTTTCTTTGGAACCTTTCTGAATTTTGGCAGCTTCTAATAACTGAACAGAAGCGGGTGGAGTTTTAATTACAAAGTCAAAAGACTTATCAGTATAAACGGTAATTAAAACAGGAATCACTTTTCCTATTTTATCCTGTGTACGGGCATTGAACTGTTTGCAGAATTCCATAATGTTCACACCCTTTGAGCCGAGTGCAGGACCAATGGGAGGTGCAGGATTAGCCTGACCACCTTTTGCCTGCAGCTTTACAAAGCCGGAGATTTCTTTAGCCATTTTTAATATTTTATTGGTTAAACGTTCAGTTGTTTTTTGCTGAACTCCCAAAGTGAATAATCTAAACGAACTTTTTAGGGGGGCAAAGATAATTGGAACTGAGAGTTCTACAAAACATTTTTAGCCTTTAAAAAGCTCTACAAAATATAACCTCCATATTTAGGCTGCAATAATGCAGGAAATGTTTTGGGCAAAGATGATTTTGAACTATACACTGATGAATCTGCAACTGTTTCAAGAGATGAAGACCTGCAGGTACCGGCATAACAATGTTGAAAATAGAAACCATAAACATTAAGCCTGATGGCAGCAGGCATTGGTTTCTTACTTCAAAAATTCCTTTAAGAAACGCAGATAATAAAATTATTGGCCTGTCAGGCATTAGTTATGGTATTGATGAAAGAAAAGAAGCTGAAGAAGCAATGAAACAAGCGGAACAAAAATGGAAGTTTGCGCTGGAAGGATCCGGCGATGCAGTATGAGAATATTATCTTGAAAGTGATAAGCTGTCTATTCTGATCAATATAAAAAAATGCTTGGTTATAAAGATGAAAAAGAATTTGAAACCATTCTTGAACATTTGGAAAGAGCAAATTCATTCTGAAGACCTAATCGGAATACAGGGCATAAGCAAAAGTATAAAAATAGTATTATTACAACCCATCATTTTAAATACCGCGTAAAAAACAAAAAAGGAAATTACATCTGGTTACTTAACAGGGGGAATGCTAAAAGAAAAAACGTATGAAGGCAAACCAAAAAAATTATCGGCACTATTATAAATATTGATGCGCAGAAAAAGATTGAGCTTGAATTTAAGTCTTCTGCAAACAGGTTGTATAATCTTATTTCTAACATGCAGGACGGAATTATGGTGGCAGATGAAAAAAGAAATATCGTGTTGGTGAATAAAATGTTTTGCAACATGTTTGATATATCTGCTTCTCCGGAAAAATTAACCGGCTTTCCATGTGCCCTGATGAATGAACAGAATAAACATCTTTTTAAATCACCGTATAAATTTATTAATGATACAGATGAGGTTTTTAAAAAGAAGCAACCTTGTGTTGGATATACACTTGAGTTAGCTGATGGAAGAATTTTCAGGCGTGAATATGTACCGCTTTTTATTGATAACAAGTACGCCGGCTATTTTTGGAAATACAGTGATATTACGCTGCAACAGGTTCTTGAACAACAACTGCGGGAATCTAAGCAGGATGCTGAACAATCTCCCGTGCTAAAGAAATGTTTCTTGCAAATATGAGCCATGAAATACGTACTCCTATGAATGCAATATTAGGCATGGGCAGGCAGCTTCAAAAAACAAGCGTGAATAAGAAGCAGCGATTTTATCCTGATGCTATAAATAATGCCACCGTAAACCTGTTAGTGCTGATAAATGACATTCTTGATTTTTCAAAAATTGAAGCCGGCCAGCTAAAATTGGAAAACATAGGATTTGATTTAGGCGATATCATTCATAAATCAGTGCATATAATATTTGATAAAGCTGATGAAAAAAGCAATATTATTTCTGTACAGATAGATGAAATGCTTTCTCCGGTTTTAATTGGTGATCCCAAACAATACCTATCATCGCTTTAACGGCTAATTTATTTTTAGGCGCAAAACAAAGTGCCTGCAGGCTGGTATGAATGATTTTGTGTATAAGCCTTTTGAAGAAGATGTGCTGTTGCAAAAAGTTATTAAATGGCTTGAAATTGATGCAGTCATTTCAGTGGCTACAAAGAAATAAAAATTGAAGAAGAAAAATTATTTGATCTTTCTAAAGTAGAAAAGATCAGCAGGGGCAATAAAGATTTTATTCAGAAAATGCTGCAGATTTTTGCCAAAGAAACATTGCATTCTAGAGGAAATTAAAACTGCCAGGCAGCAAAATGATTTTAAAAAGATAAACGACATTGCTCATAAAATGAAAACATCTCTAAGAAATTTACCCATTAATTCAATTAAGGATGAAGTTCTGCAATTAGAAGCTTTTAACATTGCTGAAAGCAATCCTGAGCAATCAACTGAACTTATAAATAAGATTGATTTGGTGTTGAACCAGGTAATTGAACAGATTAAAAACGATAAGGTAGAAAATTTTTATGCAGGCTAATGTATCAAAAATCATTACAAAAAAATCACACAATCTTCTGTCTATATCCATCAGTGTCATATATAATGACTTTATGTTTTCAAGCTTTTCGCCATTTTTTATAGCAGTGCTGTATTTATTGGCTAAAGCTTCTTTTTCGTCTAATAATTTGCTGACAATTAAATTCAATCCAGAGTTAAGTATTTTCATAGTATTAAAATGTATCGGTGGTAAATAAGGCAAGCTATTTATTAAATTGATATTATAACTAAACCATTAGAGCATATACTTGTTATTCTTAGTATCATGGGTTATTACCCTTTTATTGCAGTATAAATTTTTTCTAAACCTTTACAAATGCGCTTGGATGTTAAACTGCTTAAAAAATAAAAGATTCAGTTTTTAAAAGTATATCGTCATAACGGGAAGGCTTGTCTAAGTAAATTTGGTTATTCATTGCTTGTTTTTTAAAGTGATAGTTTTTGGACTTATAAAATTGCTTTTAAGTATTACATAAGGTTTGCCTTCCATATTACTGTTTTAATGCTGCTAAAAAATTTTATTAGCTTTTTCATGTTTTGAGTTTTAATTTAAAATGGATTTATCAGTGATTTACTTTCAAGTATTACGTATGGTTTACCTTCCGTTTATCGGCTTAATGCTGCTTAATAATTTGAATAATTTTTTTCATGTTTGGATTTTTTATTTGTTAATTAATAGTTCAATGACAACTATATTTCATGTTACGTGCCACATCCATAAAATTGATTATCAATTAAATAAAAAATGCACAAGCGTTATTGTTTTCCGCGTGATGGAATTTTTTTTAATTAATAGAATGAACACTTAGTAAGAACATTATAATAAAGGTTTGTTCATAATTGGCTAAGGTATTGTTGAAGCAATAAGTATAACTCATCTTTAATATTCTCGCAAGTTTTTTATTAGTTTCGGTTATCGTCACTGTAAAAACTATTAAACCAGCGTAACAATTTATGAAGCAAGCTTTTGATATAATTATTGTAGGAGCCGGTCATAATGGTCTTGTATCAGCGATACTTCTTGCCCGTGCAGGGTTAAAAGTATTGGTTCTTGAAGAAAAAGATACAGTTGGCGGCGCAGCAAAAACAGAATTTCCGTTCTTAAAAGTACCAAGCCTTGGCACTAGCACCGGCGCTTACCTGCTTGGCGTAATGCCACCTGAACTTATAAAAACCCTTGGAGTTGAACTTCCGTTACTGCGTCGCGATCCTCATTATTTCTTACCCACTACCGGAAAAAAATATCTTTTGTTTGGTTCTGATCGTGATGCGATGCAAAACCAGTTTATTTCTTTTTTTTCTGAAGATGACTGGCTTGCTAATAAAATGCTATTAGCAGAAATTGAAAAAATAAGGGACGATATAGCACCCACGTGGCTGGAAGAACCTTATAGTATTGAAGAAACAGCGGATCGCTATGTGCGCCCTGAACTCAGGCAGGTATTTATAAATTTGTGCAGGAAGCCTATAGGTGAATATATAAACCGCTTTGGCTTTAAGAGTGATCTGGTCAAAGCTATGTACGCTGTAACGGACGGTTTTTCAGGTCTCTTCGGGAGCTGGGAAACGCCTGGCTCAGGCATGAATTTCCTCGTTCATAATATGTGCCGTTTACCAGGTAGCGATGGCACCTGGATGATTGTGAAAGGAGGTATGGGTACTATTACAAAAACACTTTCATATACTGCCTGTAAAGCCGGTGCAGAAATCATTACCGGAAAAAAAGTAAGCTCGATTGATGTACAGGGTGGCGTTGTAACCGGTGTAACCTTAATTGATGGATCGCATGTTAAGGCAAAGGCAGTTGTAGTAAATGCTGATCCGTTCCGCCTTCAATCATTAATTGGAACTGAACATCTGCCGGCATCATATAATTCAAGGATTGAAAATTACAAACGTCCAGGTTCTACATTTAAGGTTAACCTGGCACTAAAAGGGCTTCCCAAATTTACCTGCCTTCCGGAAGACCGCGGGCAATATGGGACTACCATTCATCTTTTACCTGATGAGCAGGATGTGATGCAAAGTATGAAGGAGGGATTTGATGCGGTTAAAGAAGGTAAACTTTATCCTTTTCCAACAATAGAATGGTACATACACACTACTGTTGATTCATCACTGAGGGATTCGAAAGGTCACCACAATTCAGCTTTGTTTGTTCAATGGGTTCCATACGAATTAAAAAATACAACCTGGGAAGCGGAAGAAGAACATTATGTAAAACAGTTGCTTTCCATTTGCGATCGTTTTGCGCCCGGCACCAGTGATCTTGTTGCTGACACATTTCCACTTCACCCAAAAAAAATTGAGAATCATTTTGGTATTACGCATGGGCACATCCATCATGTTGATAATACTTTTGGTTTTTCTGATCGCCTGCCATACACTACTCCGGTACAAGGGCTTTATTCCGCAAGTGCCGGAACTCACCCCGCCGGTTCTGTAATTGGTTGTGCCGGGCATAATGCAGCTATTCGTTTGCTTAAAGATCTTGGAATTAAATCTTAACAGATACAAGTGGAAAGCATTAAGTTTTTAGCTGAAGTAATAGGTGAATTTCTGAACCTGCCGGTTGTATCAATCAATGCAGATAAAGCTGCTGAACATTTTGAGTAAATGGCAAGATTTTTTGTATTTGATAGTCCGCTACGTCTTATCAAACCCGTGAAAATTAGGCTGGCAACCAACACATGTTGGTTTGATAGAAGATATGCGCGTGCATTATTTTTAGGTCGGTGGATTTTAATTGAAACACTAAAAATATATTGTACAATATTAATTCGCCTGGGTTATCAATAAATTCTGCTAACGGTGAAAATTAGTTTGCTGGTAAGAGAAGTCATTTAAAATGTATAAGCTAATATTTTATATAATATCTTGTTTGTGTTATTATACTAATAAGAACTAATTAATAAATCCCAATAAAAAAGCAGCCTTTGTCAGGCTGCTTTAAAATCTGATTGTCCTTTTTTTACATATCAATCTTTGCGTACTTTGCATGTGATTCAATAAAAAGCCGGCGCGGTGCAACTTCGTCACCCATCAGCATACTAAAAACTTCATCAGCAATAGCTAAACTCTCAATACCTACCTTTCTTAATGTCCGTCGTGCCGGGTCCATAGTTGTTTCCCAAAGCTGGTCTGCGTTCATTTCACCTAAACCTTTATAACGCTGTACATGTACACCATCTTCTTTTCCATTGCTTAATTTTTCAATAAGGCTTTTACGCTGGTCTTCATCAAAAGCATACTCCTGCTCTTTACCTTTTTTTACAAGGTACAAAGGCGGTTGAGCGAGGTAAACATAGCCCTGGTCAACCAGCTCTTTCATATATCGGAAAATGAATGTAAGAATCAGCGTTGCAATATGTGAACCATCCACATCAGCATCCGTCATGATGATTAATTTATGGTAACGAAGCTTGGCAGTATTCAATGCTTTCGGGTCTTCAGTGGTACCAATCGTTACGCCCATCGCTGTAAAAATGTTGCGTATTTCTTCATTCTCGTATATCTTATGTTCCATTGCTTTTTCAACATTCAAAATTTTTCCACGCAACGGCAAAATAGCCTGGTAACTTCTGTCGCGTCCTTGTTTTGCAGTTCCACCGGCACTATCACCTTCTACTAAATACAACTCGCATTTTTCCGGGTCACGCTCACTGCAATCCGCAAGCTTACCTGGCAACCCACCACCACTTAAAACTGTTTTGCGCTGAACAAGTTCTCGTGCTTTTTTTGCAGCAACCCTTGCCTGCGCCGCAAGAATAACTTTATTGATAATGTTCTTTGCTTCTTTAGGATTTTCTTCAAGATAAGCTTCCAATACACGCGATACAGTTGTTTGAACAACACCACTCACTTCGCTGTTGCCAAGCTTTGTTTTCGTCTGGCCTTCAAACTGCGGCTCCGGAACTTTCACGGAAATTATAGCACTCATACCTTCGCGAAAATCATCGCCTTCCACTTCTACTTTAGCTTTTTCAAACAGGTTATGCTTATCGCCATAACTTTTAAAAACCCTTGTTATCGCCGTTCTAAAACCGGTTACATGCGTACCACCTTCAATAGTATTAATATTATTTACGTAAGAAAAAATGTGCTCTTTAAAATCATCATTATAAGTAAGCGCAACATCAACCGCTACATTACTTGCTTCGTCAAGACCTTCAACATAAATAGTTTTGGGAATAAGCGGCGAACGCTTGCCATTCCTGTCAAGCATTTCAACAAACTCAACAATGCCACCTTCGCTGTAAAAAACCTTTGAGTAAAAGTTACCTTCTTCGGTTTTCTCACGCAGGTCAGCAATGGTAATGCGAATACGCTTATTAAGATAACCCAACTCTCTTAACCTGCCTTCAAGAATTTCCCTGTTATAAATTATGGATTGAAAAATAGATTGATCAGGCCAAAAATGCACTAATGTTCCTGTTCTGTCTGAAGTACCTATTTCACGTACAGGGTAATTTGGAATACCGATGTGATACTCCTGTTCAAACATTTTTCCTTCGCGATGAACAGTTACCAGCAGCTTAGAACTTAAGGCATTTACACAGCTAACACCTACACCATGTAAACCACCGGAAACTTTATACGTGTTCTTATCAAATTTACCACCGGCATGCAGCACTGTCATAACAACCTGCAAAGCACTTACGCCTTCTTTTGCGTGAATGCCTGTTGGAATGCCGCGGCCATCGTCCAACACACTTATGCTGTTATCCCCATGAATGGTTACAGAAATATTTTTACAATAACCGGCAAGCGCTTCATCAATTGCATTGTCCACCACTTCATATACAAGATGATGCAAACCTTTTACGCTAACATCGCCGATATACATAGCAGGGCGTTTGCGAACTGCTTCCAAACCTTCTAAAACCTGGATACTGTCTGCACCATAATTACCTTGTTGCGGTGCAGGATTTTGTTGTTGTTCGTCCATAAACTGAGTGAGAAAAATATGCTTAAAAATACTTTTAAATTAAAGGTTTGCGAAGTTAATCAAACCAAGGCGCTTTGCGAAGAAAAGAATTCATTATTTAAGGCTGAAATACATAAATTTTATTAACAATAAAAGCAGGTTTTTTAAAGACGATTTTCCATTACATAAAAACCATATGGTTCAATGATTAAATATTCATGGTCAGCGCCAATTACAAATTCTTGTTCGCTCCAGTAATCATATAAAGCAAGAGAAACGATACCACGCTCTTTGAAAGCATACCATGTTAAATACGCAGCCTGATTACTGAAATTAAAAAGACAAAATACTTTTTGATTCTGAAATTCTCTAACAAAGGCTGCTACATGAATATTATGCGGCGAAAGCCAAATAAGATTTTTATAATCACCAAAGGCTGCAATCTTTTTTCTTATGCTGATGAGTTTTTGTGTTGATGTAAAAATTTCATTTTCAGTTGTTCCTTTAATATTAATTTTTTTATTTTTTTCCCAATCAATTACAGGGCGATGCATCCATCGGTTATCATAATTTTTGCCCGCATCATTCAAATAAGAATAATCATTTGTATAACCAGCTTCATCACCATAAAAAAGCATAGGCAAGCCGCCAATGAAAAAACTATGTGCCTGCATTAAAATAATTTTCTTAATAGATGTTTTTATTGCATCATTATTGTTTTCTTCAATCGCTTTTTCCAACCCGCATAAAGATGCAAGCGTGCCACTAATGCGTGCATCCTGCGTTTTATAATTCACGCCAAACAATGCACCCTTTGCAGGCGAGCCATTGTAATTTCCTGAATAATAATCTTTCAAAAACCTTCTATGTTCGTATGCATTTAAACCCGCTTGCTGAATTGCTTCATCTGTGTAACCCAAGCCAATATCATCATGACAGCGTGTGTAAGTAATCCATGAAGTACCAAAAGGCTTCTGTAAAATTTCGTGTTGCGAAGCCAGCATAATACTTGCATCGCCGGTGGCAAGCATATCCCATTGTAAAGCCATTTGCGTGGCGTTGTATGCAAAATCGCACTCCTTTGCCGTTGCCAATCCTGTTCCGAAATATTTCATTATTTCATGCGGCGCAACTATGGCTTCCCCCAATAAAGCCATGCCTGGCGTTGCTACGTTCACGCATTGTTTTATCAGTTGCAAAATACTATGTGCCTTTGGCAGATTCTGCGATGCTGTGCCTAACTGCTTCCATATAAACGCAGGCGCATCAATGCGTAAAATATCAACGCCGAGGTTTGCATAAAAGAAAATATTGTCCAGCATTTCAACAAATACTTCTGGATTGGTATAATTTAAATCCCACTGGTATGTATTAAAAACCGTCATCACCCATTTGTTGCATTCTTCTACGTATGTAAAATTGCCCGGCGCACCATCAGGAAATACTTCAGGCATTGTTTGTTCATACGCATCGGGTATGCTGCGGTCTGCATACATGTAAAAAAAATCTTGGTATTTTGCTTCACCCTGCTTTGCTTTTTTTGCCCACTTGTGTTGTTGCGAAGTATGGTTTAAAACGATGTCAATCATCAGGTACATACCCTCATTATTCATCTTTTGTTCAAGCGCTTTTAAATCTTCAAGCTTCCCAAAACGCTTATCAATTTCCTTGAAGTCTGAAACCGCATAACCACCATCACTTTCACCTTGAGGACTTTCAAACAACGGCATTAAATGTAAAAGATTCACCCCAAGCTTTTTAAAATAATCAAGCTTGTCATTAAGGTTTTGCAGGTTGCCGCAAAACCGGTCAACATATAAACTCATACCTGTAATTTCATTACTTAAAAACCAGAAGCCTTTGTTTAATTTTTCTTCATCTTTTTGTTTAAAAATAGTATCTCTTTTTTTGTATGATATGATAATTGTTTGCAGCAGTTCATCTAACATTTTATCACGCTGCGGATGATGCTCATATAAATCCATGTATAAAGAATGAATGGCAGCAGCATTTGCTATAAAACGTGTATAGAACAAATTGTCTTTATTGAAATCAATTTTACTTTTTTTAATTAGCTCATTAATTTGTGTATGTAAGTCGTGTTGGTACATTATTGTGTGCAGGGTATTAATTATGAAAGCTGCTAATTGCAACCTTAAACAATGCAATCAAATTTTGGCAGCCCAAAATTTGATCAATTAAATATATCACTGCTCAAATGCTTGAATGCTTCCATTGCACCAAGGTATTCGCAGGTTCTTGCACCAGCCTTATTTGCATTCAAGATAATTTTTTTCCAGTTATCAAAAGATATGCTGCTTAAATTTTCCTGCAGTGTGCTTAACTGGTAAAGTACGGCACCAACAAACGCATCACCTGCGCCGGTTGTGTCAACTACATTCACATGAATGCTCGGTATGATAACCGTTTCGCCATTTATACAAAACATCGTTCCTTCTTTACCCAATGTAATAGTAAAAACACCGCTTGTTTTTTTAAGCAGAATTTTTACCGCATCGTTTAAAGTGGTTGCACCTGTAATTAAGATAGCCTCTTCATCACTCACCTTAAAAAAATTACAGCTTTTTAAAAAATTCCACGACTGGTCAATGAAAGTCTGTGTATTATTTTTAAATAAAAGATGACGGTAATTAGGATCAAAACTGATAAATATGTTTTTCTGCAATGCTTTTTGTAACAAGCCCTGGTATGCGGCCTGCAAAGGACCCGGAAGAAAACACGTAGCACAACCGAAATGCACTATAGAAAATTCATCTAAATCAATAGCTTCAATTTCTGCACGGCTTAATTCACCATCTGCACCACGGTTAAAAACAAAATCACGTTCGCCATCTAACATTAAAGAAACAAAGGCAAACGTGGTGAAATAATTACTATCCTGCAGCATCCACTTAGTTGAAACGCCAAAGCCCTGCATTACTTCGATTAGTTGTTTACCAAACGGGTCATCTCCAACTTTTGCTGCAAGCTCAACTTTACCACCAAGTGCTGCTATAGCTGCAGCTACATTAGTTGGTGCACCGCCAGGCCTCTTTAAAAAATTCTGACCTGCACAAAGTGTTGAGCCTTTATCAGTACATATCATATCAATTAAAGCTTCGCCAATGCAAAGAATTTTACTTTCGGTTTTTGAAGGCTTATCATTTTCTATATCAAATTCTGTAAAGTTATCCATTTATAAATGTTATAAATTTTTAATGCCCACCTGATAATGGTATCTCAATTTCTTCAATTGGCTTTACTACTGTTATCAATGTTGTTGCCAAGGATGCAAATAATAACAGCACACCTGCAAACAGAATTGCATTCGATGGATTACCTCCAAGATAATGTTCATACACATAGCCAAAAGATAATGTTTGCAGAATCATTGGTATAACAATCATCATATTTACAATGCCCATATAAACGCCATAACGTTCTTTAGGAATACTTCCCACAACCATAATATATGGTACGCCCATCATGCTTGCCCATGCAATGCCAAAGCCAATCATCGGCGCAAATAAATAATATTTGTTTTCAATATGCGGTAAGATGAATAATGAAATTGCTGCCAGCATCAAACAAAAAACATGAACTCTTTTTGCACTGAATTTATTTGCCATCCAAACCAATCCAAATGCTGAACAAAAGGTAACCACGTTATAAAAACCATTCACCAAACCAGTCCATCCGACAGCCTGTTCATATAATTGCTTGTTGCCCTCGGCAGTCGTATGCCATACAGATTTTGCAATGCTTAACGAAATAAACTGCCAGTAACAAAACATCGCATACCATTGAAACAAATACACCAAACCTAATTGCCATAAAGTTTTCGGCATGTCTTTTATAGATAAAAATATCTCAACAAACGGAGCCAGGAAACCACCTTTATGTGCACGTAGTTTTATCAACTCTTCATCGGTAGGTGGAATTTCAGGCGTTTTTGAAACAGACCATAACACGGAGCCAATGGAACAAACTGCTCCAACAAAAAAAGATCCATATACCCAATACGGAATACCACTTTCACCTGTATTTGTTTTTGATTCACCTGATATTATTTTTTGAAAGATGAACAGTGAAACGTTAGCTAATGTTATTCCTAATCCTGTAAAAAAACTTTGCGTAAGAAAACCCATTGCACGTTGCTCTGTCGGCAATTTGTCTGCGATAAATGCACGATATGGTTCCATAGCTGTGTTATTGCTTGCATCTAATAACCACAACAAACCAACTGCCATCCATAAAGCACTGCAAAACGGAAAAAAAAATAAACATAAACTGCAACCAATTGCACCTGTTAAAAAATATGGTTTGCGCCTGCCCCATTTTGGACTCCAGGTTTTATCGCTTAATGCACCAATCAATGGTTGAATTAATAAACCCGTCATTGGTCCCGCAAGATTTAAAATGGGCAACTGCTCTGGCCTTGCATGTAAAAAAGAATATAACGGGTTAATAGCTGTTTGCTGTAAGCCAAAGCTGTATTGAATTCCAAAGAATCCGAAATTCATATTTATAATCTGGCTAAAGGTGAGCTTTGGTTTTATAAATGACATAGCAATGTTTGAATGCTAAAAATAATCAAAGCCTGATTAAACGATATAATAATTAATTTATTGATTATTTGAACCACATATACATAAGCCACCACGAATATTCTAAACTTATGCCTTCGTGGTTAATTAATTATTTTGCATAAATGATTTCAACTTACAGAAGTCGCAGGCTTACTTTTATTACATTAACGTATTGGTTTTTGCTGGTGTTTATTATTGCTGCATGGGTGTGGTGGTTTATATCGTTACAAAACCAGAGCGATCAGATGCGTGTTTATAAATTAATGCAGGTTAATAAAGATGATATAGCATACGATCAAAAAGTAAATTTGATTGATGATGAACACAGTAGAAAAACAGCGCAGTATATAAGCGAAGGAATAACGTTTGTGCTCGTAACGCTTATTGGTGCTGTGTTTGTTTACAGGTCTGTGCGCAAACAGTTTTTGTTAAGCAGGCAGCAACAGAATTTTATGATGGCTGTAACGCATGAATTAAAAACGCCTATCGCTGTTGTTAATCTTAACCTCGAAACACTTCAAAAAAGAAAGCTGGATGAAGAAAAACAACAACGCATTATTCATTCCACTTTACAGGAAGCAGGCAGGCTGAATGACCTTACCACGAACATTCTTGTTACATCTCAGTTAGAAAGCAATTATATCCCCGGTAAAGAAAACATTGATTTCTCTAAGCTGGTATCTGAATGTGCTGTAGATTTTTATAACCGTTATCAAAACAGGATTATCAATAAGAAGATTGAAGAAAATATTTTTATCAGCGGCGAAAGGTTGTTGCTTCAATTACTGGTAAATAATCTTATTGATAATGCGCTTAAATATTCTGCAAAAGAAAAAATGATTTGGGTTGAATTGTACAAACAAAGCAATATTATTTTAAAAATTATTGATGA